>JABHGC010000175.1 GCA_018672285.1 Methylococcales bacterium | reverse complement strand
TCGCGGCAGTTCACAAATTAAATAGCCGGCCAAGAAAATGCTTAGGCTACAAAACACCTTATGAGGCTTTTGAAGAGCTCACTGGCATTAAACAAGAAAATTTAACCGGTCATGCACTTATGACTTGAATTCAGGTTTAATTTAATTGGTAATGCCATCAAATTTACAGATCATGGTGATGTGACGATTGTGTGTAGCTACCAAGGTGCACTGATTTTAGAAGTAAAGGATACGGGTATTGGCATTAGTAAAGAGGAGCAAGCCCACTTATTCCACTCATTTACTCAAGCTGATGCTTCGACAACACGAAAATATGGTGGTACTGGTCTGGGTTTAGCCATTAGTCGGCAGTTAGTGGAATTGATGTCGGGAGAGGTCTCCGTTGTCTCTACAAAAGGGATTGGAACCAGTTTTTTTGTGACGTTACCTTTGCTTGAAACAGATGAAAAGAGTGTTGTCACAGCGGTGAATGATGAGCATATTCATTCAATACAACACTTATCAGGTCACATATTATTGGTAGAAGATGTTGATACCAACCAGAAAATCGCCAGTCATATGCTGAATAATCTGGGTTTAACACTTGATATTGCTGTCAATGGATTACAGGCGATAAATTTGTGGCAAAAAAATAGCTACGACCTTATTTTAATGGATTGCCGAATGCCAATTATGGATGGTTATGAGGCGACTCAAAGAATACGTGAGTTAGAGCAAGATGATCGCATTCCAATTATTGCAATTACCGCAAATGCGACAGAGTCTGATCAGCAGCTGTGTTTTGAGGCAGGAATGGATGATATTATAATAAAGCCATTTCCTCAAATACGCTTACAGCAAGTGTTATCACCAATATTAGGTGGGCAAGGCCAACCGCAAATCCTGCCTGTTCAGGCAGAGATTGCTAACAACGAGAAGATAACCATGGGTCAAAATCAGCTACCCTCTATTCTTGATCAATGTATTTTTGATAAGATCCAGAATACGATGGGAGAGGCTTTTCCTGGTATCGTTGTGTCTATTTATAACCTTTTGGATGACGTTATTGAGAAGCTGGCTCAGTGGCATGAGCATCCGCAACAAGAAGATCTTTTCTTGTTACCTCATAGTCTTAAATCACCAGCGGCCTATATTGGTGCAGAGCAATTGAGCCAATTATCAAAACAATGTGAAGCGGTTGCTCGCAGCGGGGATGTTGAGCAGGCGTTAGATTATATTGAGCCGATTAAGGAAGCATACCATGCGTTGTCACTTAAATTGGCTGAAAATGGCTTCCCCAAAACGGCGTAAAATATCTGATTGAGTGTGAACCCTGCTTTGATTTTTGATAGACTATTGTCTTAGCACTCTGGATGCTGAGTTAACCTTAAAGATGCTGTATTTATCGGTAACTGCATCAAGAATATAAGGTTTAAGTAATAATAAAAAAGGGAATCAGGTCTAACATGGAAAAAATCATTGCCAATATCGCTCAAGAACTGTCTGTTCGAGCCACTCAAGTCGCAGCAGCGATCGCCTTACTTGATGAAGGTGCTACCGTTCCTTTCATTGCTAGGTACCGAAAAGAAGCGACTGAAGGGCTAGATGATATCCAGCTACGAGCATTAGAAACGCGGTTGATTTACTTAAGAGAATTAGACGAGCGAAAAGCGGCGGTGTTAAAAAGCATTGATGAGCAAGGTAAGCTTACAGATGCTTTACAGCTGCTAATTTTACAAGCAGACAGTAAAACCCGAGTAGAAGACTTATACCGACCATTTAAGGTGAAAAGACGTACTAAAGCGCAAATTGCTCGAGAAGCAGGCTTAGAACCACTGGCACACAGTTTATTGGCAGACCCAACTCAAGATCCAGAGACACTGGCTAAAACGTTCTTAAATGAAGAACACAAAATTACTGATGAAAAACTGGTTTTAGAAGGCGCTAAGCAAATTTTGATGGAGCAGTTTGCAGAAGATGCAGAGTTAATTGGCCGCCTTCGGGATATTGCCTGGAATGACGGCAAACTGACCTCAGTTGTCGCAACGGGTAAAGAACAAGAAGGCAGTAAATTCCGAGATTATTTTGATTACCAAGCACCTATTGACAAAACCCCCTCTCATCGCGCTTTAGCGATTTTCCGTGGTCGAAACGAACAGTTTCTGCAAGTTAGCCTAATGATAGAAGGCCAAGATGATTTACCTGGCCGTAAAGATATTGGCCGATGTGAACAAAGCATCGCTGAACATTTTCATGTGTTTGATCAAGGCCGTGCGGCAGACAATTGGTTGCTTGAGTGTGTCCGTTGGACATGGAAAATTAAGGTTAAGTTACATCTAGAAGTAGAGTTATTAGGTCGATTACGGAAAGCAGCAGAAGAAGAAGCGATTTCTGTTTTTTCTACCAATTTAAGAGATTTGCTTTTGGCCTCCCCTGCTGGTCCTAAAGCGACGATGGGTTTAGACCCTGGTATTCGAACCGGTGTTAAAGTGGCCATTGCAGACAGCACAGGTAAATTGGTGGATACCACCACGATTTACCCTCATCAGCCTCGTAATGATTGGCAAGGGTCTTTAATTGCCTTAGCTAAATTGGTTGAGAAGCACAATATTGAATTGATCAGTATTGGTAACGGCACCGCATCTCGTGAGACGGATAAGTTAGCGGGTGAGTTGATCAAATTATTAAAAAAACCAAGCCTGCAAAAAATCGTGGTGTCTGAAGCAGGCGCATCGATTTACTCGGCCTCTGAATTTGCTTCGCAAGAATTGCCTGATATTGATGTGTCGTTACGGGGTGCGATTTCTATTGCTCGCAGGTTACAAGACCCATTAGCAGAATTGGTGAAAATTGATCCTAAAGCAATTGGTGTTGGTCAATATCAACACGATGTAAACCAAAGTCAGTTGGCGAAAACGCTCGATAGCGTTGTGGAAGATTGTGTGAACAAAGTTGGGGTTAATGTGAATACGGCATCCGCACCGTTATTAACGCGTGTTTCAGGGTTAAATAAAACGTTGGCCAATAACATTGTTGCATTGCGTGATGCTGAAGGGCCGTTTAAAAATCGTAAAGCACTAAAGAAAGTGCCACGTTTGGGTGCCAAAGCCTTTGAGCAAGCAGCAGGATTTTTAAAAGTAGCCGATGGTGATAACCCATTAGATGAGTCTAGCGTGCATCCTGAAGCGTATCCTGTGGTGGAACAAATTTTGGCTTCAACTGAAAAATCATTAAAAGCGATGATTGGTGATGTGGGTTTTTTAAGGGCATTAAATGCAGAGTCTTTCACCAATGACGATTTTGGTTTACCGACAGTGACTGACATTATTTCTGAACTTGAAAAACCCGGCCATGATCCCCGCCCTGAATTTAAAATGGCGGCATTTAAAGATGGCGTGGAAGAGATAAAGGACTTGAAAGAGGACATGATCTTAGAGGGTTCGGTGACCAATGTGACGAATTTTGGTGCCTTTATTGATATTGGCGTACACCAGGATGGTTTGGCACATATTTCTGAATTAGCGGATCAGTATGTGAGTGATCCTCATACGGTGGTTAAGGCGGGTGATATTGTTAAAGTGCGTGTGTTAGAAGTAGATCAAGAAAGGCGCCGAATTGCTTTGTCACTGAAATTGAAACCGAGTGGTGAAAAGCCTGCAAGATCGGCACAGAGAGAGCAGCCTACTGGGCGTAACCAGTCTCATCGAAAACCTCAGCAGCGTGTGGCGCAAGCGGCCGCACCTCAAAATAATGCGATGGCGAGTGCGTTTGCTAAGTTAAAGTTATAGTGTACTTTTTCCTGAAAGGTATCACCTTTCAGGGAGAGGTCGTTGGGGTCTGGAGTTTCAGTGCCTAACTATCCTGACAGGCTTTACAAGTACCTCTTAGCTCCAATTGAGGGCTAGCTAGTTGAAATTTTGCACTCTCAACACTCTGCTGCAAGGCTTCTATGATGTTTTTTTTAACGCCAATTTCTTGCACCACCTCGCACTGTTCACAAATTAAAAACTGCGGAATATTATGTTCGTGGTCACACAAAATATGCGAACAAGTAATGTACTTGTTCAGTGAACTGAGCTTGTGAACCAGATCCTCTTGAATCAAAAAGTCCAACATCCGGTAAACCGACATAATTTGAATAGACTCACCAAACAGCTCACCATAAGTCGCTGCAACCTCATAAGCTGAAAGGGGTTTTTCAGCTTGCAATAATGTGTTGAGTACATTTTTGCGCTTCTGGGTAAACCGAACGCCAGATTGAACACAGGCCACTTCTGCAGAATTCAACGTATTATTTAAGGTATGCCTATCCATTATCGCAGTTCTATTTTTGTCGCATCAGGCGTTAAGTGCAGTTTTCTTTGATGTATACCAATCACCCATACTGTATCAATCCCTTTAAAAGCACCAAAATGTTTGAAAACGGATACATTCAAGCTTTTTACCAGCGACTCGTTGGCACATTTGAAAGTGTATTCAGCATGAACATCAGTATGACCTTCGTGATCTTCATGGTCGTCATGTTCTACTTCACTATTTTCTTGATGCTTGTCTGTAAAAGGCATATCAATATCTTGTGCCATCAATTTGCAATCACCACCAGTCACTTGTACCACATTCTGACTGTCTGATAAGGTGATGTTTGCCTGCTTGAGCACAGCTTGCTGTGTGGTAGTATTGGGTGCATGTTCAAACCCTAGAATATTCACAGCAGGCGTTTCCAACGCTACAAAAAGTTCACCTTGGTCTAACACAATGTTGAGCTTAGCTTGACCGTGGGTATGAGCATTATGGTGGCGCTCATCCTCGTCGGCGGCACTGACTGGCATCGCAGAAAACAGTATATAAGCACTCAATAGTGTGCATAGTGATATTGGGTTTTTCATGATATTCCTTAATAGAAACAATTAGGATTGTCAAATCAATTTGTTATGTTGTAACATATCATTAATTCAACCTCAAGTGTAACCCTATGAGCAATCTTATCGAACTGAGCGATATCCAGTTTAGCTGGCTACCCTCGCAACCTCCAATCATCGATATACCCAAACTCACCATTAAACGGGGTGAGCGTATTTTTATTTCAGGTGACAGCGGTAGTGGAAAAAGCACCTTATTGAGTTTGATTGGAGGCGTCAATCTACCGCAATCTGGCTCTATCTCTGTTATAGATAAACCTTTACACACCCTTGGCAATGCTCAGCGCGACTTATTCCGAGCGGATCATATTGGTTTTATTTTCCAAATATTTAACCTGATTCCTTATCTATCGGTCATTGATAATGTCACCTTACCGTGCTTTTTTTCAAAAAAACGTAAGCAAAATATTCAACAAAGCAGCCTAGAAGATGAGGCAATTCGTTTACTATCAGACCTTAGATTAACTGGTGACATTATCTACAAACCCGTCACGCAGCTGAGCACGGGGCAACAGCAACGAGTCGCTGCCGCTCGTGCACTCATGGGTAAGCCTGAACTTATTATTGCCGACGAACCTACATCATCATTAGACACTGATCGCCGGGCAGATTTTATTAACTTGCTATTTGAAGAGTGTGACCACCAAGATACGACCTTGTTATTTGTCAGTCATGACAAAGCCCTTGAATCACTGTTTCACCACACAATCTCACTGGCAGATATTAACCAAGCTGCAACTGTGGAGGATTTTTAAATGCTGTTTATGTTCCAACTCACTTTAAAAAGCATTAAAAATCGAAAATTCACCGCTATTTTAACGACCCTGACCATTGCTTTAAGTGTTTGCTTGCTCATTGGTGTACAAAAAATACGTTATGAGGCTAAAAATAGCTTCACCAATACCATTTCAGGAACAGATTTAATTGTAGGCGCACGCAGTGGCTCAATACAGCTTTTATTATATTCTGTTTTTAGAATCGGCAATGCAACCAACAATCTATCCTGGGAAAGTTATTTAGATATTCAACAAAACCGCAAAGTTAAATGGGCCGTTCCCCTTTCACTCGGGGATTCTCATAAAGGTTTTCGTGTGCTGGGTACGAGGGCGACTTATTTTGAACACTACCTCTATCAAGGTGATAAAGCCCTTGAATTTACCCAAGGAAAACCCTTTAAAGGGGTATTCGATGCAGTCATTGGTGCCGAAGTTGCGAAAAAATTAGGCTACCAGTTGCAAGATAATATCGTCATTTCTCATGGTGCGGGTGAAATCTCTTTTTCCAAACACGACAACATGCCTTTTACAGTTACAGGTATTCTGAAGAAAACAGGCACACCTGTCGATCAAACCATTCATGTGAGTTTAAGTGCCATAGAGGCCATTCACGTTGGCTGGGAAAGTGGTGCCTCTCCCCGGCACAAAATATCAGCTGAACAAGCATTAAAGCAAGACTTAGCACCTAAAACTATCACGGCTGTTATGCTGGGGTTACACAGGAAACACAGTATTTTTAGTGTGATGCGCTCAGTTAATGAATATCCTGAAGAGCCTTTATTGGCCATTATGCCGGGTATTGCGCTGCAAGAGTTATGGCAATTAGTCGGAGTAGCTGAACAAGCATTATTGGTCATTTCAGGCTTTGTCGTATTAACGGGTTTAATGGGTATGCTCACCGTTATCCTAAGCAGCTTGAATGAGCGCAGACGAGAAATGGCCATTTTACGGTCCGTGGGTGCAAGACCGTGGCAAATTGCCACATTACTGGTTTCAGAAGCCTTTATCTTTACCTTATTGGGCATCCTCTTTGGTATAGGCTTATTATATGGCTTATTATGGATATTACAGCCTTGGATGTTCGATCAATTTGGGCTGTATATGCCAATGACTTTTATGCACAGTGATGCGCTATGGGTATTGTTAAGTATCTTATGCATGGGGTTAGTGATTGGTTTAATTCCCGGTTACAGAGCTTACAAAACGACTTTAACAGACGGTTTAACCATCAAGGTATAGCAACAAGGGTCTTTTTTATGTTAAAACACATTATTATTATAAGTCTATATGGCTTTTTTATCACAAGCTGCAGCGAGTCAGAAAACGAACATGCTCTGATTGATAAGGCAACCAATGCCACAGAAACGGCTAACGAAGGTAAACCGAACACACCGCAAGCTGCTGAGGAAATTTCGTGGGATGACCTCATTCCCGTAGACTCTAATCCTGAATTATTACTAGAAGATTTTGCTAAAAAATATGGCGATAAGGATTTTGACAGTAATGACCCAATGGTGACCGAATTTAAAGAGGCGTTACTAGGTGCAAATAAAGCCTCGCCAATTGTAAAGTCACTACAAGGTAAAAATGTCAAAATAGCGGGTTATGTTTTGCCTTTAAACATGAAAGGCGAGGAAGCAACAGAGTTTTTGCTGGTACCCTATGTCGGGGCATGTGTCCATGTGCCACCACCCCCAGCTAACCAAATTATTTATGTTGCCCCCGAAAAGTCACTCGAAGTGGATGGTTTATATGATGCCGTTTGGGTAACGGGTAAAGTGGTCATTGAACAGAATAGTACCGAATATGCTGAATCAGGCTACACCATTGTACCTACATTGATTGAACCTTATGAAATGTAATAATAGTAATGAGTGAATTTTCTAACGGCGAGATGAATGCCATCTTTGCTTGAGTTCATTGACAAACGTTTTATCCAAATCATTCTCACGTGAGACATAGAGTATAAAATTAGTATCATCTTGCCTTACAATATTAACAACGGTATTTTCAGTAGCGCTTGCGTATTCCGGAGCATCATGAACACCCATTCCGATCGAAGGTGAACACTGATTCCGATTCATGATGAACACCTATTCCGACGGAAGATGAACACTTTGTTCAATTTTCCGGAATGAGTGTTCATCTTCCGGAATCATTTCCAAATAGTGGCC
>JABHGC010000282.1 GCA_018672285.1 Methylococcales bacterium | reverse complement strand
GATTCAGGTGTTTATAGGTCATATTGGCCTCTGTAATGTGTTTGGTAGCTTATTACTTTACACCTGAGTCTTACTTTACTCTATAGGTGTTTTTATTTAGCTACGACCAGAGGTCATGCACTTATCATACGAATTCAGGGTACGCTTTATATCAACCTATTTTAAATAGTTAACACAATGTTTTTAAACCAAAAGCCCCTTATTGCTTGCCCACATTGTGACTTACTAATGGAAAAATTTGCCATTACTTATGGGCAAAAAGCACATTGCCCAAGGTGTCATACGGTACTTGGTCAACCCATTAAACGGTCATTAGAGTATACCTTTGCTCTGTCTTTGACAGGGTTGCTGCTATTTATTCCTGCAAATACAGAGCCGGTTTTAAGCTTAAACCTATTAGGGCTCACCCAAGAAGCGACAATATTTTCAGGGATCGTACAACTCTTTAATAGTGGCTTATGGTTGATTGCAGGCCTCGTACTGTTGTCAGCTTTGGTTGTACCGTTGATAAACCTTTTGCTTATTTTATATGTGAGCCTCAGCTTAAGCATTGAAATACTTTTGCCTCATGTGACAACGGCTTTACGTATTTATCAGCACCTAGAAGAATGGGCGATGCTTGAGGTGTATATGCTCGGTATTCTCGTGTCTTTAATTAAATTAATGGATACCGCAGATGTTGTTTTTGGCACAGGCTTGTATTGTTTTGTCGGATTATTATTTACCAGTGTTGCCATCTCATCCCACATAGACCACGAAGATTTTTGGGAGCATATTGAGCACCTGCAAACATGAGTCAGATTACGGCAAAACAGATGGGCATGACGCTCTGTCATGACTGTAAAAAGTTGATCGCAGCCAGTGCCATAGAGAGTCGTGACCATTATTGCCCACGTTGTGGTGCGGCATTACACATGCGAATCCCTAATAGTTTGGTCAAAACATGGTCGTTTCTAATAACGGCCATTATTTTGTATTTTCCAGCCAATTTTTTACCGATAATGACGGTGGAAAAATTAGGCAGTGTAACCTCTGATACCATCATGTCAGGTGTTATTTCATTAGTGCAGCATGGCATGTGGGGAATTGCAGCCGTCGTTTTTATTGCCAGCGTATTAGTGCCGCTGCTGAAGATGATCAGCATTGCATTAATTCTGATATCCATTCAGTTTCAACTGCAAATGAGTGCAAAACAGAGAACGGTCATTTATCAAGTTGTGGCCTTTGTTGGGCGCTGGTCTATGTTAGATGTTTTCGTCATCGCTTTATTGGTTGCATTGGTTGAGTTTAAAAAAATCGCGACCATCACGGCGGAACCTGGCGCCACTTTTTTTGGTATTGTAGTGGTTTTAACCATGATCGCAGCCACTACCCTAGACCCAAGGTTAATTTGGGATAATCGAGCAGAATCATGAATACTTCAAACCCCAATTACATTCCTCAAGTTCAAGTCAGTAAACGTAAAGGCATATCACCCATTTGGCTTTTGCCCATCATTGCTTTATTTGTTGGTGGTTGGTTAATTTTCAAGTCTATTTCTGAAGCGGGCATCTCAGTAGAGATTATTTTTGATAGTGCAAACGGTCTAACCAAAGGGAAAACCAAAGTCATTTATCAAGGGTTAACGATTGGTAAGGTAAAAGATGTTCGTTTAAATGACGATATGCACACAATTACGGCCTATGTGGAGTTGATTCCCGAAACGGAATCAGCATTGCGTGAAAACACCAAGTTTTGGCTGGTTACACCTGAGCTTTCTTTACAAGGCATTTCCGGGTTAGATACTTTGGTGTCGGGTTCATATATTAAGGCTCAACCAGGTTCTGGTGAGCCCAAAAGGCGGTTCACTGCGTTACCTAAGGCTCCGCCCATTGATACCGACGCACCAGGTTTGCACATCAACCTGCATGCTGAAGAGTTAGGCTCGATTAGCCAAGGGGCTAAGATTTTTTTTCGCCAAATTCAAATTGGTGATGTGCAGTCTTATCGATTATCGAATGAACGCCCTGGGGTAGACGTACAGCTTCACATCTTACCGAAATACCAACATTTAATTCACAAAAAGAGCCGCTTCTGGAATGCCAGCGGGATTTCAATTGAAGGTAGTTTGTCTGGCTTAAAAATTCGCACCGAATCATTATCAGCGCTGATCAGCGGGGGGATTGGTGTTTATACGCCTAAATCTGTTTCTGATTCAGGCCTCGCAACCAATGGTGATGACTTTCAGCTATATGAAAGTTTTGATAGTGCTGAAGATGGGATTTGGGTCTCTATCTACTTTGAAGAAGGCAGTGGGTTGGAGGAAAATAAAACCACGGTAATGCTCGAAGGTTATAGAGCGGGTATCGTTAAAAAACTGAATTTTGATGATCAGTTTAATGGTGTTACTGCCAAGGTGTTATTCCACCCTCATGCAAAATCTTTGTTGAAAAAAGGGTCTAAGTTTTGGCTGGTCAAACCTAAAATTGGTTTGGGTGGTATATCTGGCCTTGAAACCATTGTTTCTGGCAACTATATTGCAATAGCTCCAGGGCATGGAGAGGTGATATATGATTTTAAAGCCCTTGCCGGAAAACCGGCATTAAGCAAATCAGTACCGGGTTTACATATTACACTCACCGCGCAAGACAGAGGTTCAATTGATAAAGGGTCATCTGTCTTTTATAAAAAAATTCCCGTTGGTACCGTACAAAGTTATCGCCTGTCACCCGATGATACTTCGGTTGAATTTGAAGTCTTTATTCAGCCCAAATACATGCACTTGATTCGTGAAAATACCCATTTCTGGAACGCCAGCGGTATTACCATTAAGGGTAAATTGACCGAAGTGAGTGTCCGCGCTGAGTCCATCGCCTCTTTAGTCAATGGCGGGATCGCCTTCACCACCCCAAGCGTCCAGGCTGCGGCCACTAAAAATGGTCAAACATTTCCGTTATATGCCAGTTATGACGCTGCCACAGAGGACGGACTTCTTGAAAAATGGTCAACAGAAACAGGCTTACACATCAGGATAAAATCCGATGATCTTGGCTCTATTCAAAAAGAGTCTCCAATTTACTATAAAAAAATTAAAGTCGGCCGGGTTAAGGGCTATTCACTGTCTAAAAACAAACAATATGTTGTGATTGATCTTTACATACAGCCTGAATATCAAGACTTGGTCAAAACCAACTCTCGGTTTTGGAATATCAGTGGTATTCAAGTCTCAGGTGGGCTTTCAGGCGTGAGTATTCAGGCGCAATCACTGTCTACCATTGTAGAGGGGGGCTTGGCCTTTTTTACACCGGATACAAAAAAGAAGACACCTGCAAAAAATGGCCAGCTTTACACTTTATATTCAACCTATAAAGACGCAACAAAAAATGGCCGTTTGCTTTATGCCAATTATGCGGCCAGTGCCAATCTGAAAATTATTGCTGATGACCTGGGTTCTATCGACATAGGTACAAAAGTGTACTATCAGAAAATACCCGTCGGTAGAGTCACCCATTTCCAGTTATATAGTGATCAACGCCGCGTTGTGATTGATGTGAGTGTTGATAAAAAATACCGACATCTAGTCACTCCGTACTCTCGCTTTTGGAATGTCAGTGGCATATCTGCTAAAGCGAGCTTGTCTGGCCTTGAAATAAAAACAGAATCATTCAACGCTCTGTTGCAAGGTGGCATTGCGTTTTACAACCCTAAAGCAAAAACAGGCAAGAAAACCTTAAAGGGCTTTTACACGCTTTATTCCTCTGCTGATATTGCTAAGCAAGAAGGCACCTTGGTTTCTGTTTCCTTTGCTCGTAACTTACAAGTGAAGGCGGGCGCCTCTGTCGAATTTGAAGGGATAAAAATTGGCGAAGTAAAATCGGTCAAATTACAGACCCAAGGCAAAGGGGTCGAGCTATCTATTTTACTCTTTACTGAAGCGAGTCGGTTTGCCAAACAAGGCGCACAGTTTTGGGTGGTCATGCCACAAATTGGTCTTGCGAGTACTGAAAATATTGGCGCCTTAGTCAGTGGTAACTTCTTAGCTGCAGCACCCGGAAGAGGGCGACTGCAAACAAAATTCACGGGTTTGAAGCAGCCGCCAATTGAAAAACAACTGCCAGGGCTTAATATTGTATTAACCAGCCCTCAGCTAGGCTCGCTAAAAAAAGGGGATCCTATCTATTATCGTCAAATCAAAGTCGGTACGATAACAGGTTACGAGCTGAGTGAGTCATCAACTTTCGTTGATATACATGCCAATATTTCAGAGGAATACCAGTCACTGGTACATGACAATACTATTTTCTGGAACATGAGCGGCATTGATGTTGACTTTAGTTTGTGGGATGGGTTGGATCTAAAAACATCTTCTCTTGAAGCCATTCTTGAAGGCGGAATTGGTTTTGCAACACCAAACAACGATGACATGGGTGGGCAAAGCAAGTCTGGTGCGCGTTTTTCATTAACGGATGAGTTTAAACCTGAATGGCTGTTGTGGTCGCCAAGAATTCAACTAGAGTTACCATAAAATTTGCACTGTTTTGTAGCATTCAATGAATCGCTAAAATACCTATCCTACCGCTAACGAGGAATTTTCGTGCCCAACGTAACATTTGAACAAAAAACCATCGAATTGCAAGATGGAGAAACCGTTTTAGAAAGTTTAATTGAAGCTGGCTTTGACATTCCCAATGCGTGTAGAGCAGGTGCTTGCCATTCATGCCTGATGATTGTTACTGAAGGCACGCCTTCTGAGTCGTCTCAAGACAGCCTTAAGGATACACAAAAAGCACAGAATTATTTCTTGCCTTGCAGTTGCGTCCCAGACAATGATTTAACCGTTGCCATGCCTGCTGATGAAGATGTTCGTATTTCATGCGAAGTCACGGGCAAGCAAGAGCTGACTGAAAATATCCTTGAAATCAGGCTTAAGCCTGATACAAAATTTGATTACATCGGCGGGCAGTACGTTACGTTGTGGAAAGGTCACCACGATGGCCGTAGTTACTCGCTTGCCAGTGTCCATGGGCTGGATGATGAGCTGATTTTGCATATTAAAGAAATTCCAGGTGGTGTATTAAGTGATTGGCTGCAAGAGTCCGTGAGTGTTGGTCAAAAAGTCGATATTCAAGGCCCTGCGGGTGATTGTTTTTATACTGCCGATGACAAAACTGCACCATTATTACTTGTTGGTACCAGTACAGGGCTGGCGCCACTGGTTGGCATCTTAAGGGATGCGGTGCACCAAGGGCATAGCGGCGATATACATCTATATCATGGTGCATTAGACATGAATGGCCTCTACCTAATTGATGAGCTAAAAGCCCTGAGTGAAAAGCACAGCAATGTTTTTTACCATGCCTCAATCGTTAAAGGTGATGCTCCTGGTGGGGTTGCGTTAGGGTTGATTGATGAACTGGTCATGGATCTTGCTGAAGACTTTAGAAACTATCGGGTTTACCTATGTGGTGCACCTGAATTGGTTGAATCAGTGAAGAAAAAGGTCTTTTTGAAAGGCGCTAGTATGAAGCACATTTTCTCAGATGCTTTTCTACCGCCAGCTAAATAATCCATCTGAAATAAGAGGGCTACAAGCGCTCTTTCTGTTTACCAGAAGTATGCAAAGCCTGCGAATTGATGCCTAGACCTATAAATAACCTCAAATTATCTCAATGACATTACTTGCTAATCAATCATTGGGTAATTAAATATCAAGCGAGTTTAATAGGTCATCAACCGCACTTTGATCAATTTTGTCACCCAAAACAGAGTCAGTGCTAGAGCGGTCTAATACTTCTTTACTCTCTGCTGACATGAGCGCCGTTTTTTCATTGGTCAGTGTATCGTGTATTTGGGTAAATACTTTGGCTAACTCATTGAGTTGTTGTGATACGCGGTCTGAAAACTGCAGAGAACTCTCTGCGCTCGATATGGCCGCCAGTGCCTCATCTTCATTGTAGTTTTCTATACTGCTTCTGACCTCTGCAAGTTGATCAAGTGCAGATAAGCTGTTGCTTTCTAGGTCTTCTTTCATTTGATTAACACGAGAAATAATGCCAAGTTCGCTCAGCATTGTTTTGACTTGCTCAACCATCGCTTGATTAATCTTAAGTAGGTTGATTTTATCCATGGCTAAATTTTTAACATGAAGTGCTGCCGTCACCTTAGCAATCAGGTCTTTTTGCTCAACAGGCTTGATGATGTAATCAACAGCACCTGCTCTCAAAGCTTTTATGATACTAAAGCGATTATCAAGCCCGGTTAAAAATATGATTGGAATATCGTAAGTGGCTTCGTCATTTTTAAGCAGCTCACTTGTCTCGAAACCATTTAAATCTCCCATCATGACGTCTAACACGATCAAGTCAGGGTGTACTTCTTTGGCAAGTTTGATCGCCTCTGCACCTGAGGACACAAGGTACACACCAAAGCCGCCAAGCTCTAAAATTTTACCGACTTTAACTCGACCTACACAGTCATCATCTGCGAGTATTACTTGGTATTGTTTGCTGTCTTGCATTCCCATTATTCCAATGTTTCAGTAGGTTGTGAGTTCAATAGGACGAAGGTTGTGTAAAAGCCCTAGAAACAAATTAAAATCTAGGCTAAAAATGAGTAAGTTGCAAATGCAGGGCGCTAATTAAATGTCTGTTAGTCTTATCCTAGAAAAAATTGGCAATAACAGACAAAATAGTTAATGGTACGTTCAGGGTATACGACGTAGTCTACGGGTCGAGCGCATAAGTTTAATAAGGAATACATTGTGAAAAAAATAACCATTTTTGTACTTTGCTTAATCATGAGTGCGCCTGCAATTTCTGCAAGTTGGCAGCAATATAACGATAAAATGATGGAGTTATATCAACAAGAAAACTACACTGAAGCTATAGAGTATGCGATCAAAGCGCTGGATTACGCGAAAAAGGGCTCAGATGAGCTATTAACACTCACGAGCCAGAACAATATTGCAAAGCTTTACCAGCTGAATAAACAGTTTGATCTAGCAGAACCCCTCTTAGTCAAAACATTAGCTGCCCGTGAGAAAAAACTCGGGTTCAAGCATCGCGAAACAATGATTAGCCGCTTAAATCTAGCCAAACTTTATATTGATATGGAGAAGTACTTACTCGCTCAAGATGTCACGATGAAAATATTATCCGCCGATATCAAGCGTTCCGCACCACAAAAAACACAGCTCACTAATGTCGATTTATTAAAAAAAATCCACCAGGGGTTAGATGATTCCAGGCAACAAAATGCTGCCAGCATCAGCGATGCCAAAGCTGCAAATACAAAAATCGAAAATGACTTAAAAAAGATCGCCGCAGATAAAAAGGCCGTTGAGCAAAAACTCTCAAAACTGCGGCTTGAATTTGACGCTTTAAAAACAACAAACGATACCCGCCATCAAGCAGGTAATGATGATAAGGCCGAAATGGCGCGTTTAACGGCAAAACTACAGGCAATAACGTCAGAGTTACAATCTAGTCAGCAAGCGCAATCTAGTTCAGCCAAAGAAGCTCAGCAATACAAAATTACTGCCGAGCAGCTAGCTGTAGAAAAAAAATCGTTAGCGAGTAGGCTAGCCGCTTTGTCTAAACAACCTGCAACACCCGCTACCCCAGAAAACATGATCAGTAAAAAATCATGTTATAAGTTGCAAGAAAAAGCACTCAATCAAATGACACGTTGCCAAGAGCAAAAAGCACAATTACAGCAGGACATCAATGCGGCAACAAAGGGTATAAAACGTGCTGAATAGGGCGCTCATTACGCCCGCCATCATGACCATTTTTTGTATTGGTTGTAGTCAGCAGGAGTTAAAACAATTCGTTTATAATAGTATTTCGACAGATAAAAAATGTATTAATCAAATGCATTGCCGCTCTGATCAGGAGCCAGTAAGCTTTGATGAGTTTAATCAGGCACGAGAAAATACACACCAAATTCAAACCAACAGTGAAAAATCATCTAGACTGAAGTGATTATTCCAAATTAATTTTTTAAAGGTTAAGCCGTGGATACAAATGTTTTTGAGATTGACGAAGATCCTGATGTATTAATTGATTTCTTTGAAGAGTTTAGCCTCAAGGTGGAAGAAATTGACAATATCATTATGGGGATCATTGATGACCCTCAAAACACAGAGCTTTTTAACGAAGTTCAGACTATTTTAAATATGCTTAGCGGCAAAGCCAGCACCTATAATTTATCACCCGTTGTAGAGCCTGTAAAAACCATAGAAATGCTGCTAGACCGCATATTAAAACGAAAAGTAAGCATCACAGAAGACTTCAGAACGCTATTGGCTCAAGCTTTAAACTTAGTCCAATTCATTGCCCAAGAGGCCTCAGAAAAAGCCAGCGTTAGCTTTTCACTCTTTATTGAGGTGCAAGCTGTATTGCAACCTGTGGCAACATTTGAAGATAACTTTGATGAAACAGTGACTAGAAGTCTTGCTGTCTTAGAAGGGCAGTCTCATAAAGATGACGCCGATGATAGTTTATTTGGCGGGAATGTTGGCATAGACCTTTTTGGTGACGATGATGGTGTTGATTTATTTGGTGATGACGAACCTGAGGTAGCCTCGCAACCTGCTGTTGCGGCTGTTGTCGAGCCTGTGCCCGAAACAAAAGAAGAGCCTCAAGCCAAAGAAGAGGCTATTGCAGCACCCAAAGAGCCTTTTTTGACTCGAACCCACATTATTCAGCGCGACCTATCCCTATTTAGAGTGCTTGGGCATTTCTCTGATAAACGCAGGCCTGGTTCTCTACCTCGAACGGAAGTGATTATACCTATTGCGCTTGGCATGAATGCAATGGGTGCGTATTCCGGTGAAGATGAACACCGATTCCGGCGGAAGGTGAACACCTTCTCAGTCCTTAAGCATCGGTTTGTATTTTTTAACCCAGGTGTTCATCTTCAGTCAATGCAAATTTAGTTTTTCTCATCGATTCCCCTTTG
>JABHGC010000281.1 GCA_018672285.1 Methylococcales bacterium | reverse complement strand
CGACTGTTCATGCTGCTACTGCAACTCAAAAAACCGTTGATGGACCTTCGCAGAAAGATTGGCGTGGTGGTCGTGGTATCTTAGAAAATATGATCCCATCTTCAACCGGTGCTGCTAAAGCGGTTGGCGTTGTATTGCCAGAGCTTAATGGTAAATTAACCGGTATGGCATTCCGCGTACCTACTTCTGATGTTTCAGTGGTTGATTTGACTGTTGAGTTGGACAAAGAAGCAACTTACGAAGACATTTGCGCGAAAATGAAAGAAGCGTCTGAAGGTTCAATGAAAGGCACTTTAGGTTATACCGAAGATAAAGTTGTATCGACTGACTTCCGTGGTATTAGCCAGTCTTCAATTTTTGATGCCGGCGCTGGTATTGCACTAGATGGCACTTTCGTGAAAGTGGTTTCTTGGTACGATAACGAGTATGGCTATACCTGCAACATGATGCGTTTTGTTGAGCATATCGCTAAATAAACGTTTTTCAGGTAGTGACCCATTAAAGCCTGAGGCAATGTATGTTGCTTCAGGCTTGTGTTTGAAAGGATAGAATTTATGTCAGTAATCAGCATGACCGATTTGGATCTTTCTGGTAAGCGCATGCTTATTCGTCAGGATCTCAATGTACCTATTAAAGATGGTAAAGTTTCTAGTGATAAACGTATCAGAGCGTCTATTCCTACCATCGAGAAAGCTTTGGAGAAAGGCGCTGCAGGCATCATGATTATGTCTCATCTTGGCCGCCCAACTGAAGGCGAATATAATGCTGAATTTTCATTAGCACCTGTTGCAGAGCATTTGTCTGGTTTAATTGGTAAGCCTGTACGATTAGTTAAAGACTGGTTGGATGGTGTTGATTTGGCAGACGGCGAAATCGTAATGTGTGAAAACGTACGATTTAACGCTGGTGAAAAGAAAAACAATGAAGACTTATCTAAGAAAATGGCTAAGTTATGTGACGTTTATGTGATGGACGCCTTTGGCACAGCACATAGAGCGCAAGCTTCAACACATGGTGTTGGTCAATTTGCACCTACTGCATGTGCTGGCCCATTACTTGCCGGTGAATTAGAAGCACTTGGTAAAGCACTGGATAATCCTGCGAAACCAATGGTTGCGATTGTTGGTGGCTCTAAAGTGTCAACTAAACTGACTGTTTTAGACTCATTATCAAAAATTGTTGATCAGTTGATTGTTGGTGGCGGTATTGCGAATACCTTTATTGCAGCCTCTGGTCACAATGTTGGTAAATCATTATACGAAGCTGATTTAGTTGATGAAGCTAAAAAATTAATGGCAAATGCAGAAGCGAACAACGGTTCGATTCCTGTGCCTACTGATATTGTATGCGCGAAAGAGTTTTCAGAGTCAGCAGCAGCTGAACTGAAAGGTGTTTCTGAGTGTGCTGATGACGATATGATCTTTGATATTGGCCCAGACACTGCGAAAGAGCTTGCTGAAGTATTGAAAAGTGCAGGCACAATCGTTTGGAATGGTCCTGTTGGCGTATTCGAGTTTGACCAGTTTGGTGAAGGAACTAAGGCTCTTGCGATGGCGATTGCAGAAAGTTCTGCGTTTTCAATTGCAGGCGGTGGTGACACGTTAGCCGCCGTTGATAAATATGATATTGCAGATAAAGTCTCTTACATTTCAACCGGTGGTGGTGCATTCCTTGAGTTCTTGGAAGGCAAAAAACTCCCCGCAGTTGCTATGTTAGAAGAGCGTGCTAAGTAATTGCGCTCAGATCTGAAGATAGTGGGTTCTAAACTTTGTGGTTTAACGAGGTGAGATATGTTGAGACGGACTAAAATTGTTGCAACACTAGGACCTGCTACGGATGATCCAAAAATATTAGACAATATGTTGGCAGCAGGTATTGATGTTGCTCGTCTGAATTTTTCTCATGGTCATTCAAAAGATCATATTGAAAGAGCAGAAGCCATTCGCAATCGCGCGCGAGCGAGTGGCCGCCAAGTTGGGGTTCTTGTTGATCTTCAAGGACCAAAAATTCGAATAGATAATTTCAAAGCTGGGTCAGTTCAATTGACTAAAGGTGATGAATTTATTTTAGATTCAAAGTTAGATGCTGACGCGGGCGATGAGCAGCGGGTTGGTATCAGCTATAAAGAGCTTCCAAAAGATGTTAAACGTGGTGACACCCTATTACTTGCAGATGGTCAAATTAGCTTATGGGTGAATGACGTTGTTGATGGTGAAATTATTTGCCGGGTGATGTTTGGTGGTGAGCTAAGTAATAAAAAAGGCATTAATCGCCAAGGTGGTGGTTTATCTGCTGGTGCGATTACGGAAAAAGACAAACAAGATATTATTGTTGCAGCAGAAATAGAAGCAGACTATCTGGCCATTTCTTTTGTGCGGACAAAAGAAGATGTGGAGTATGCTCGTGAGTTATTTCAAGCCGCTGGTGGTAAGGGTGGTATAGTTGCAAAAATTGAAAGAGCTGAAGCGCTAGAAACGGATACTTTAGCGGACATTATTGAAGTCAGTGATGTTGTGATGATTGCTCGTGGTGATTTAGGTGTTGAAGTAGGGGATGCAGAGCTTCCAGCTATTCAAAAGAAAATCATTAAAATGGCTCGATCGCAAAATACCATTGCGATTACAGCAACACAAATGATGCAGTCAATGGTTGATAACCCCATTCCAACACGAGCCGAAGTGTTTGATGTTGCAAATGCAGTTCTAGATGGAACAGATGCAGTGATGTTATCAGAAGAGACGGCTGTAGGTCAGTATCCAGATAAAGCCATTAAATCTATGGCACGAATTTGTTTAGAAGCAGAAAAACAGAGAGAAGCAAGAATTTCAGCGCATCGAATTAACACGACATTTGGTTCGGTTGATGAGTCGATTGCAATGGCGGCGATGTATACCGGCAACCATTTAGGGGTTAAGGCAATTGCGTCATTAACCGAATCTGGCTCTACGGTATTGTGGATGTCTCGAATTAGTTCTGGCATCCCTATTTATGCGATGACGCGCCATGTTCAAACCCGACGACGTGTCACCTTGTTTCGAGGGGTTTACCCTGTTAGTTTTGATGTTTCGTCAGAAAACCCCGTGAGTGCGAACCAAGAAGTGATCGACGAATTATTACGTCGTGGCACTGTTCGTACTGGCGATTTAGTGATTATTACACGTGGGGATTTAACCGGTGTTGCCGGTGGTACCAACGTATTAAAGATTGTAAAAGTGGGAGAGCAAGTCTCTTTCTAGTTTTGTGGCATAATAATGCCTGTTTATTGAACGATATCTCAAGGAGTTAAACATGTCTCTTATTTCCCTGCGTCAGCTACTAGATCATGCTGCAGAAAATAGCTATGGAATGCCAGCATTCAACGTGAACAACATGGAGCAAGTCCACGCGATCATGCAAGCTGCTGATGCTACTAACAGCCCTGTTATCATGCAAGGTTCAGCTGGTGCTCGCTCTTACGCTGGCGAACCATTCTTACGTCACCTCATTCTTGCTGCAACTGAAATGTACCCACACATTCCTGTTGTTATGCACCAAGATCATGGCTCATCTCCTGCGATTTGCTTACGTTCTATCCAGAGTGGATTCAGCTCAGTAATGATGGATGGTTCTTTAGAAGAAGACATGAAAACCCCATCAAGCTTTGAGTACAATGTTGAAACAACGCGTAAAGTAGTTGAGATTGCTCATGCTGGTGGTGTTTCAGTTGAGGGTGAATTAGGTTGCCTAGGTTCATTAGAAACGGGTATGGCTGCTGAAGAAGATGGTTCTGGCGCAGAAGGCAAGCTGTCTATGGAGCAGTTGTTAACTGATCCTGAAGAAGCGGCACAATTTGTTAAAGCGACTAACTGTGATGCATTAGCCATTGCAATTGGTACAAGCCATGGCGCATACAAATTCACTAAACCACCTACGGGCGACGTTTTAGCGATTAGCCGAATTAAAGAAATTCATGCACGAATTCCTTCAACTCACTTAGTGATGCATGGTTCTTCTTCAGTGCCTCAAGATTGGCTAAAAATCATCAATGACTTTGGTGGTGATATGGCTCAAACTTATGGTGTTCCAGTGTCTGAAATCGAAGAAGGCATCAAGCATGGCGTTCGTAAAGTAAATATCGATACTGATCTACGTATGGCTTCTACCGGTTCTGTTCGTCGTCACCTTGAGCAAAACAAATCAAACTTTGATCCTCGTAAATTCTTAAAAGATGCGACTCAAGGTATGATGGAAATTTGTAAAGCGCGTTTCGAGTCTTTTGGAAGTGCGGGTATGGCAAGCAAAATCACACCTACCTCTTTAGAAGTGATGATGGAGCAATATGCTGCTGGTGAATTAGATCAGCAAGTGAAGTAGTCAGTGTGTGACATACTAAGGTAAGGTTATTTTATCTTAGCTAAAAATGAGGCCTTAGGGCCTCATTTTTTTTGCTTGTTAGAACGGTTATATTGAGTTTACATTTTTGCTCATGTTGGTTTTTTCGGAGCATTTAATGTTAATCTGTTTCGATTATGATTAAGACATTAGAACAACTTCAAACCAGTGCGAAGCACCATTTGCTGTACTCTGTAATCACAGGGAGCCAAGCTTATGGAACCGCAACAAAGGACAGTGATACTGATATAAAAGGTATTTTCGCCCTACCACAGAGCGCTTATCTGTCAATTGTCCCCCCACAAAAGCAAGTCTCAGATGAACGTAATGATACGGTTTTCTATTCTTTGTATCGCATGATGCAGCTATTAGCTGATGCTAATCCAAATGTGTTGGAATTACTATTTATGCCGAAGTCATGTGTTCAGTTTCAAAGTGAGGTCATGACGCCATTACTGGCTAAGCGGCACGATTTTGTTTCTTTGAAGGGTGTTGAAGCGCACGTAGGTTATGCAAGGGCTCAGGTTAAAAAAGCCAAAGGGAAAAATAAGTGGATTAATAACCCTCAGCCAGAAAAAATTCCTGGCATTGAACAATTCTGTTGGGTTATTTCCGACTCCGGCAAAATGAGCAATCAGAAGCCGCCGGCCCGGCCTGAGTCATTAATGCTGGCAACAATAAACTTGTCACACTACCACTGTGCTTCTGTTGAGCATGTGCCCAATTTATATCGCTTGTATGAAGTTGGTACGAAAGCAAAAGGTGTGCTTCGGGGCGGTAAAATAGTTTGTGAGAGTATTCCAAAAGAGGATGAACTCACGTGTTATAGAGGGTTATTGTTTTGTAATGTTACAGCATGGCAACAAGCGAAACGTGATCATGCACATTATTGGACCTGGAGAAAAAACCGTAATAAAAACCGTTGGAAGCAACAAGAAAAGGGCTTGATTGATTACGATGCAAAAAATATGATGCACACGATTCGCTTGCTTAAATCAGCTGAAAATATGTTGTTACATGGCGAGCCAATTATTCGTTTCGAAGGTGAGTCTCGCTCGCAGCTGATGGATATTCGGCGAGGTGTTTTTAGCTATGCTGAACTACTGTCCATGTCGGAGCGACTGGTTAAGCGTTGTGATCAGTTATTGCAGGCATCGACGTTGAGTGAGCGAGTGAATGCCAAGGTAATCAATCGTTTATTATTGGAAATGACAGAAGAGTGGGGATGTGCTCATGACGAAAAGGGGTTGTAAGGTGCGCAACCCCTTCAAAAAAGCTACATACAACCTGCTGCAACCATTTTGCCAATAAGCTCACCGCTGTTGGTTTTGCTGTTATCAATAGTGACATTGTAGCCGCCTTCCCAAGCACCTTTTTCAACTTTAACGACACCATCACCAGCAATTTCTTTGATCTTGGCTGCATCACACTTGGGTGATGCGTATGCGCCTGTTTCTTCTGCCGCAAAGGCTGTAGAGCAAAGTGCGATGAATAAAGAGAATGTAATCAGTATTGCTTTCATATTATGATCTCCAAAAAATATAAAATTAAATGTGAATGATTGCTACAGGCATATTTCAAATAGCGAGTACCCCTCAATTATAGTACGTTCCCGCGTTTGTTGTGTTGTGGTTCATTGCAATGGCATTGCTATGACTCAACATGCTTTATTAGTCCGAAAAATAATTAAAACAACCCCTGTCGCGAGTTGATAATGGCGCTAGCTTAAAAATGTGCTTAAGAGAACTTTTTCACCTTTAGGTGAAGATAACGTGAAGTTGTGAAATTAAGTCACGTATTTTTAGTGTTGCCTGAATTCGTATGATAAGTGCATGACCTCTGGTCGTAGCTAAATAAAAACACCTATAGAGTAAAGTAAGACTCAGGTGTAAAGTAATAAGCTACCAAACACATTACAGAGGCCAATATGACCTATAAACACCTGAAT
>JABHGC010000279.1 GCA_018672285.1 Methylococcales bacterium | reverse complement strand
GATTCAGGTGTTTATAGGTCATATTGGCCTCTGTAATGTGTTTGGTAGCTTATTACTTTACACCTGAGTCTTACTTTACTCTATAGGTGTTTTTATTTAGCTACGACCAGAGGTCATGCACTTATCATACGAATTCAGGGTTATTAATTTTATCGGGTATTATTGAGTTAATCCTTGAATTACAGTTACAAGCCGCTGAAGAAAAATCACAGTTACAGCATTTCCTAGGCCAGGTCACTGAGCAGCTACAAGACTTGGATTCAAGTTTAGGCAGCGAAGTTGAAGATCAGAAAGCGTTCATGGTTGAGGGGGATAAATTAAATGACTCAATTAATGAACAAGTGAATGGCATTCAATTGTCTGTTGATGAGGCCACAGATATTGTGGATTTAAAAGAGTCAATTTCATCCCGTTTAGACCACATTCGTTCACACATGGATGGTTATAAGGAATTTGGTAAAGGTCGAGCAGGTAAAGCTGAAGAACGCATTCAGGAAATGAATCGTAAAATTAAGTCTTTAGAGGATGAAACAAAAGACTTAAAAGACAAAATTGTTAAAGAGCATGAGCAAGCGTTAACCGATGCGCTAACGTCAGTCCCTAATAGAATGGCGTATAACGAGCAAATCAAGCAGGAATATGCCCGCTGGAAGCGCTATAAAGAACCATTGTCTATCATCATGTGGGATATTGATTTCTTTAAAAGGCTCTTCAGGAAAATTTGTGGGTAAAAAATAGCATAATCGAGTAAAAGCAGCATGAAATAATAAAGTTAGGGCATTCTGCGCCTAATTTGAGAAGATGTAAGTGCGACCAAACGTCTAATCAAAAAAGGCAGCAAAATGCTACTGAAGACTATCCTCAACCGAGTGCAAAAATTCAAGTCTTTTATTTACGGAAATGTGAAGTGGGTTGATACAGGAGGAGTGCCTGAGCTTGATATTGAAATATTGGCTCGGTCAAACAGCAAGCCAATTTGCTCTATCTGTGGCAGAAAAGGTAGCGGTTATGACCGTCTAGCAGAGCGGCGTTTTGAATTTATTCCCATGTGGGGTATTAAGGTGTTTTTCAGGTACGCGCCTCGACGAGTAGACTGTTATTGCTGCGGCATCCATGTTGAAAAAATGCCCTGGTCAAAAGGCAAAAGACGTTTAACAGAAAACTATGCATGGTTTTTATCAAGCTGGGCAAAGCGCTTAAGTTGGAAGGAAACGGCGGAGGCCTTTCATACAACCTGGGACCATGTTTTCTGCTCTGTGGAAATGGCTGTTAAGTGGGGGAAGGAAAACCGAGATTTAGCCGATATAAAGGCCATTGGTGTTGATGAAATTCAATGGCAGCGCGGGCATAAATACCTAACGCTGGTCTACCAGATTGATTCGGATTGTCGGCGTTTACTGTGGGTGGGGCAGAATCGAACGATAAAAACATTACTGCGTTTCTTTATGTGGTTTGGCAAGCAACGCAGCGAGCAATTGGAGCATGTCTGCAGCGACATGTGGAAACCGTACTTGAAAGTGATTAAGAAAAAGGCTGTCAACGCTCTACACATATTAGATCGCTTTCACATCATGGCTTACCTGAGTAAGGGTATCGATAAAGTCCGAGCAGAAGAAGTTAGGTCGTTGAAGGATAAAGGGCTTGAACCGGTATTAACACAAAGTCGCTGGCTCCTGTTAAAAAAGCCGGAGAATCTGAATGAAAGACAAGAAAGTAAGCTATCCGAGCTGTTGCAGTGCAATTTAAAGACAATACGCAGCTATTTACTGAAAGAGGAATTTCAACAGTTTTGGCAATATGCTTCGCCATACTGGGCCGAACAATTTTTAGATAAGTGGTGCACGAAAACAATGCGATCAAAAATCGAACCGATGAAAAAAGTAGCGAAGATGCTCCGGCGGCACAAACCGCTATTAATGAACTGGTTTAAAGCAAAAGGTCAGTTTTCCAGTGGCATTGTTGAAGGGTTTAACAACAAAGCAAAACTGACTACGAGAAAAGCATATGGGTTTAGAACGTATTATGCAGCAGAAATTGCCTTGTTTCATACGTTAGGAGCGCTACCTGTGCCAGAAACTGCCCACAGATTTTCCTGAAGAGGCATTTTTTGATACGCAGAGTTTTGGCTGGTAATGCAGAACAAGTTCATTGTTTTCAATGGCGTGGCGAAGCTCGCCAAACATGGACAGCCGTTGTACGGTATGAATGTCATTTTCTTGCTGGTAAACATCATATTCTTTGCCTAATAACTTTGCATTGTTAAGGGCGGTATCTGCATGCTGCATTAGCTGTGTGGCACTATCACCATGTTCTGGAAATAAAGAAATGCCACAGTGTAATTCAATTTCGATCGGTGTGTTTTCTAATAGATAGGGTCCTCTGATCACTTCTTGTAGTTTTTCTAGGGCAATAATGGCGACATCTTTATCTGTACCAGGCAGCATGATAGAAAACTCATCTGCACCAAAGCGCGCGATGGTATCGGATTTGCGCCAGTGATTCTGTAAACGTTGTGCTACCTGTGCAAGGAGCTTGTCACCATTATAATGGCCGAGGGTGTCATTAACTTCTTTGAATCGGTCAATGTCGAAGATGATCAGAACAAACTGCCCCTTATTTCGATCGGCACGGTCTATTTCACTGTCAACTCTGTCGGTAAACAGCGCTCTATTTGGGAGGCCTGTTAGGGTGTCGTGTAGTGCTCGGTGAAAAACGTCATCTTGTAAGGAGGTTTGTGATCTTAGGTGCTTTTGCATCGGAAGATACATTGCAAAGTATAATACCGCTAATGTGGCTATAGACATAATGAAGGTATCAATGAAAAGCTCACCCGTTGGACTTAGTACAGGTATCATCATGAAAGCAAGCATGATGATGGCTTCCACGATAGAAATAATGAGCACGGTGATGGCAATTAACTTTATGGGAGATATAAGCTTAAGTTCGGTGGGGTGTTTTGAGGTCATGGGATCGTAGGTGCCTTAGCTTAAAGGTGAATGGTTATCTTTAAAGTATATACGAGAATGGGCGTTAATTATGATGATTGTATGAAAAATAACCAGCAATGTTAAGTTGGTGAAATAAATATAAAAATTGAGTTTATCCACAGGTTGTTCGGAGTGATATGCTCGTCAATTGTGGATTATCCAATGGCACGAATAAGGGGCTTAAAGTGAGTATTGTTGTCACGCAGTTAAATATTTACCCTGTTAAATCGATAGCCGGTATTTCACAGGCTCAATCTGAGCTCACGAAAACAGGCTTGTTGAATGATCGCCAATTTATGCTGGTTAATCAGGCGGGTGAGTTCATCACGGGGCGCGAGTACCCCTTGTTAACGCAGGTAAGCAGCACAATTGTACATGATGGAATAGAGTTGAAGGCAACCGGCATGCCGTTGTTAAAAGTGCCTTGTTCACAGAGGGACTTAGCGTCCATGACGGTTAAGGTGTGGCGTGATAATGTACGGGCCACATTGGTTGGGGTCGAATATGACGCCTGGTTTTCTCGCTATTTAATGGTGGAGTGTCATTTGGTGCGGTTGCCAGAGGAAACAGCGCGGTCTGCAGATGCAAATTTTGCAGGAGAAGGTCAGTATGTCAGCTTTGCAGATGGTTACCCGATATTGCTGATTTCTCAAGCATCTTTGGATGATTTGAATTCGCGCTTAGAACAGCCTGTTAGCATGGCTCGGTTTAGGCCGAATATAGTTGTGTCAGGTTGCGGTGCGTATGCAGAAGATGGGTGGGGCGACTTTAGCGTCGGTGGTGTTTCACTTAAGGGCGTGAAAAATTGTTCTCGCTGTATCTTTACAACGGTAGACCCTGAAACAGGGGTTAAAAATATAGATGTAGAGCCACTTAAAACATTAAGTGGCTATAGAAGGAGGAGAGAGGGGGGGGGTATTTCTAGGGCAGAATGTCATCCCTAAGTCATTAGGGATGCTCAGCATAGGAGGTGAGGTGGCAGTGTATTAGCGAGCCTGCCAAACGTACCAACTAGGATATACATAAACCCAGTTTCCAGAAACGCCTTGTTGACCACACCATGAACCACCTTTCCAGTAGCCATAGTTGTTGAAATTGCCGTATTTACCCTTATCACTTGGGCACGTGAGTACTTGTTTTAAATGGCTATATTGGCCATTTGCGGAGGCTTTTTGGCCAATGTTTTTTGAGAAGACATACCAGTTAGGGTATGCATAAACCCAGTTTCCAGCTTTTCCTGTTTGGCCGCACCATGCACCCCCTTTCCAGTGGCCATAATCTCTATACTCGCCATAGGTTGAGCGATCTGAGGGGCAATTTAAAATTTGTACAAGATTATTGTATTTTCCACCAGAATAAGCCGATAAAGGGGTGGAGTCTGCCGAGCTTATATTCGAGAAAGAAAGCGTAATGAATAATAGAAACAGTTTGTATGGAGTTTTTAATGTTGTCATGGGTATCCTTCTTTTTTAAAGTGATGATTATAAGGTAGTGCAAAAAACCACGGTTGAAAACCTATTTTAAAAAGGTGAATGACAACTATGGCCATCAAGCGGGCGATAATGCGTTAAAGTTTATTGCTTCTATTTTAGCTGATCGCATTCGGGAAACAGATTTCTTAGCGCGCTTTGGTGGTGAAGAGTTTGTCATTTTGTTGCCAAAAACAGAAGCGATAGAAGCTGAAAATTTGGCTAATGATATTCGAATAACCATCGAGAAGGCTTCTTTCCACTACTCAGGTGAAAAAGTGTCGATCACCGTATCGGGTGGTGTGAGTGAATTTAAAAAAGGGGATAAGCCTGAAGATGTATTTAACCGGGCAGATGAAGCGTTGTACGTTTGTAAAGAAAGCGGTCGCAATTGCATTACCATCAAATAATGACAAGGGTTTGGGTAAAAAGTACCACTAATCGTTAATATTGTAGAGTTGGTCGGCCACCCCTTTCTTGGAGGTTTAACTGCGATATGATGGTTTTAAGTTTCGGGACGTCGAGACACAATTGATTATTTTAAATACTCCTAGAATTCCACCACCACTGGCATTCTGGGTTTTTTTTGGCTGAAATTTAAGCCAATGCTGCCGCTTCATCTCTTGTATAGAAGTGCCCTGCTTTAACAAAGCCTGAGATAATGCTGGCGCGTACTGCGCTCACATGGCCATCGGCATCACGTTGTACGATGCAATAAGAGGGTAGACCGTCAAAAATATGGAGTGGCGCCAATTTGCCGTTGGCAAAACGTGACAGGAAAACTTCATCCGTGTCACTATCTAGAAATGCTGGTGTAAAGCAATTTTCCTGGCTACGACCCCCAGTTTGTAAATAGACAATATTTTCGTTTCTAAGTGTCTGTTGTGTATGTGTTTCTTCGATATTCATTTGATCGTGTTCAGATGTTTTTGGGTTCGTAAGCATGACAGATCCCTTTATCGTTGTCGTGACCTTATGTGTGGATTTGCAACTTATATGCCAATAGATTTTATTTGGGGCTGTAAATTGCTGATGCTTTGAGGTTAGCAAGGTGGGATGAATCAGACATGAATGATTGGTTGGCAACTAGTAGCGTTTACGGCGGATCAAGATAATGGGGGTTAATATCAAGCCAAGAATCACAAGCGCCATCACCGAAAGTGGGTGAGAAACAAATTCTAAGCAAGCTTTGACCATTGAAGCAAGTAACGCATTTAAGGGAGAAACTCTTTCTTGAAAATTGTTTTGGTAAAATGCGGGTGTTGAAGGTGTACTGTTTTGAGTGTATTCGTTATAGGTGGCTTGTTTTTGCTGTTTAATATTAAAGCGTGTTTCATAACTGACCGCTATTTCAGACACTTCTAAGGTGTCTTCGTTGTGTAATAACCCGATATTAACGCTGATATCGTCTACCAGCGTATCAATTAAAAAACCCAATTCTTGGTCACTTTGTTCGATGTTTGGTTTGCGCTTTTTTGCGGGTACGCTTTTTTTAGCTTGAGGTTTGTTAGTGGTGAATGCCGATGGTTCTGTATGAGCAGTCGTTAAAAAAGTCTCTATTAATAATTTGTTGTAATCAACATCAGGTGTTACAGATGCATCATCACTGGTGTCTTGAGCATTCTGGGAAGTTAGACTGGGCATTGCTACACAAAAGGAGCACCACAGCATACAGATTGTAATTGTTAGTAATTGCATTGCATAATAATTCGTTATGGAATATTTGTAGATTATACTATGCTTTTTCCATTTGTGATACGCATTAAAAAACCAGCCTACAAAAGCAGGCTGGCAAAGTTATTATTTAATAGGCGTGAAGCACTATTAATTTATTATTATTATTATCGTTAGTGACAATACAGTGCAAAAATAATAAAGCCAATTCAGGAAATCCCTCAATTAGTATTTGTTGCTGTATAGATATAGAGGAAAATAATAAATAGTTGTGAGTAGTCACTCATAATGAAACTGGGAATTTGGCTATAATGATTGCAAATTATAAACATTCTCGGGAGTGAAAAAATGGCAGTACAGGACGCGCTGGTGGCTTTTTATCGTGGCGTTGCAGATTGCTACTGTGATAACTCCAGCCCGTTTACCGAAGGAGATCCTTGGCAACAATTTTGGATTCAAGGATATTTAGCGGTGCAAAATGAATGTTCAGTTAAAGACATTATCGGCAAAGCGATGTTGATCTGTGACCAACACCTTAGCGTTTAGTCAATTTCTAATGGTTCTTGTAGCGACATTTGCTCTAAAAGATTTGCTGCTAAGCGAACAAAATCTGTTTCAGTAATGATACCAACTAGGTTTTTAGTCCCATTTACAACAGGTAAGCAGCCGTGCTTATGGTCAACAAGGTGTTGAGATGCTTCCATGATTTCAACATTCTCGTTAGCAACAAAAATATCTTTGCTCATAATGTCTTGAATTTGGATAGAGGACTCAATATCAATTTTTTCACGTTCGGTCATATCGGCAAGTACAGAAACGGCTGCAGCGAGAATATCTCGGTTGGTAATGAGCCCCACAAATTGATCCGCACTATTTAGAATGGGTAAGTGACGAATCTTTTCTTTTTCCATAAGCTGTCTAGCTTCAAATAAATTATCTGATTGATATAGCGTGAATACATCAGTGGTCATGATTTCGTCAATGGTATACATACCCTTACCCTTTTTGTTGTTGGTTTAAAGGTATTGTTACTGGATTGTTGAGGGTAGACATTGATAAAGATCAATGGATTGATGAGTAGCCCCCGAAAGAGGCTACTATATTGGTTTTTTACTGGGTAGTGCGTTCTGTTCTGGCTTTTTTGATTAAGAAGTTAGCGATATCAATGACTTTTTCAAAGGAGCCAATAGAACCTGAGTCAATTCGGTAACGACCATCAATAATGAGCGCCGGAACGCCTTTAATGCCATATTTTTTATTCAGTGATTTGGCTTGGCCAATTTTGGTATTCACTGAGAATGATTTGATTGCCTTACGAAAATCTTTTGCGGCAACACCATTGGCAACAAATACTTTTTCAGCGGCAGCAACAGAGTTGACCTTATTGTTGAGTAGATGAATGTGGTTAAACAGCATAGGGGTTAATTTTTCCTCAACACCTAAGTCACGCGCGGCGTAATATACTTTGGCCAATAAGATCCAGCGTTTGGATAAAACACCGGGGACACGAGTGTATTCAACATCATCCGCTTTGGTTTTTAGCCAGGCTTGGATGTATTTTTCAAATGAAAAGCAATGTGAGCAGGCATACCAAAAAACTTCGATGACTTCAATTTTACCGGTGTTAGTAACAGGTGTTACCGGGGTGATTTCAGTGAAGTGAATGTCTTCGTAATATTCAATTTCTGCATGACTCACTAAAGGTAAGAAGCAAAGCCAAATTAGGAGTAATTTTTTCATAGAGCCCTCAAGACAGTGATTAAAATTAGGCCAAGCATGCAGTGGTTGTCATGAATGGCATCTGAATGTTCTCGAGTTTAGCAGTGCTGCAGGCATTAAAAAAGGGAGCAATTGCTCCCTTTTCTATTTTGTGGTGCAGAACATCTGTTTAATGTAATGCGCCAACATATTTTGCTAGAGCGTCGATCTCTGAATCGGTTAAACGACCTGTCACGCCATTCATCATGCCGTTATGAGTAGACGTTCTTGCACCTGAACGAAAATCTTTTAAAGACTTAATGACATATAGTGGGTTTTGACCACTAATACTTGGGAATTTTGCTGCTGCATTACCGGTACCTGTTGGACCATGACAGCCAATACAAGCAGCAACATTTGTTGCTGGGTTGCCACCGCGGTATAGGCTTTCACCCGCCGCTTTTTCTTCTTCTGTGATGGCGATTGGGGTATTAACTTGGCTGGCATAGTAAGCGGCAACATCATCGATACCTGTGCCGGCTAACATGGCAGCCATGGGCGCCATAATGGCTGATTCACGACACTCAGCTTTTGCTTCTGAGCAGCTAGCACTAAATGCTTTGAGTTGTTGTGCTAAGTAATCCGCATGTTGCCCTGCTAAAACAGGTGCATCAGGTGCTGCTGGGCTTGGTGTTTTGCCACCTTCACCGTGACAACCGGCACAGGGCGCTGCTTTTTGTTCACCTTTTTGTGAATTGCCATCCGCAGACGCAATACTAATAAAGGCAAGAGAAGTGATTAATAATGTCGCAAATCTTTTCATTAGTTAACTCATCTTTTTAAAATCGTTAGGTGGGTCGTAAACATGGCGACAGCGTTAAGCTGTCGCCATCATCGCATTATTTAATGCTTGAGTAGTACGCAGCTAGATTAGCAATGTCTGCATCTGTTAAAGGTGCAGCCATTGGCGACATCATTGGGTTGCTACGAGTGCCAGCCTTAAATGCCTTTATAGACGATACAAGGTAGTTCTCTAATTGGCCTGCAAGCTTAGGTGCAAGCATTGCTGCATTACCTTCACCGTTTACGCCATGACATGCCATGCAAGCTGCAGCTTTAGCTTTACCTGCAGCAGCGTCGCCTGCAATTGCACTACCAGAAACAGCTAATAAACCTGCGATTGCTATAGTATTGATTACATTTTTCATAAAGTTTTCTCCTAACTTTTGGTTACCCACGATTAAAAATCGACCAAATATCGGGTGCTAAAAAATGCCAAGAGTATAGCAAACGGCGTTCATTATACCTAGAAAATGATGGCACCAGATTTGATTGCGGCCTATCATAGCACATTTTGTATTGATATATAATCATCAACTTATGGATGAAACGCATGGCTTCACACATTTACGAGCACGCTGAGTTTACTTTGAGCACACCGAAAACCGAACTGTTACCAGAGGATATTGGTTATGAGGTCGCGTTTGCAGGTCGTTCAAACGCGGGGAAATCAAGTGCCATTAATGTTTTGACTCGGCAAAAATCGTTAGCAAGGATCAGTAAAACACCTGGGCGTACGCAGCACTTGGTGTGTTTTACGATGGATGAGCAAAGTCGCATCATTGATTTGCCCGGTTATGGTTATGCGAAAGTGCCTGCAAAAGTAAAAAAACAATGGCAGTCGATGATTGAGGACTACTTAATTAAGAGGCAGTCGTTACGCGGGATCGTGTTGATGATGGATTGTCGGCATCCAATGAAGCCTTTTGATGAGCAGATGTTGGAGTGGCAATCACATGCACAGATTCCCATGCACATTCTACTGACTAAATCAGACAAATTAACGCGTGGCCCTGCAAGTGCTGCATTGCTTAAAATAAAAAAAGCGGTGAGTCAGAGAGACAATGTTTCGGCACAGTTATTCTCTGCAACCAAGCGGGTAGGTTTAGAAGAATGTTATGCCGTGTTAGATGGTTGGTATGAGGTGGCACCTTAGATGTTGAGAATAATGATTATAGTCTCAATGGCTTTGTTGGCGAGTTGTTCGAAGCCTTCAACGGAGTTGGCTCTAGATTTAGAGGGTTTAATGATAACGGCACAGGTTGAGAATGCTTTATCCCCTTTTGCGGGAGATAAATATAAAATTTCAGCAACGGTCGAAGTTAAGAATAACTCAAAAGAAAGCAAAAATTTCAGCAATAAAAAGCTCATGGCCATCGTTAAAAATGAGGCACCAGCTAGAGCATACAATAATGCGTATTATGCGAGCGCGCTTGACTCGACAGGCGTTGAGGTTCCTGTTGGTGAAGGGCTAGATTTACAGTTGTACTGGATTATTGGTTCTGATCAATACTTTGATATTTCAACTTTAACACTGGAATATCAATCGTCACCTTAATGGGGGGGCTGGTGCTTTTAATGCGCCTCTTGCCAATTATCACCTACGCCGACGTCAACATCCAACGGGACTTTTAAGTCGGCAGCTTGGGACATCAATTTTTTGATGATGGGGGTGACTTCTTCAACCGCATTTTCGTCTACTTCAAACACTAATTCATCGTGAACCTGCATAATCATGGTGACAGGTGGTTGGTCGCGGACTATCCATTCATCAACCAATAGCATGGCTTTTTTGATGATATCTGCTGCAGTGCCTTGCATGGGCGCGTTAATGGCGGTGCGTTCGTCATGTGCTCTATTTTGAAAGCTGCGAGACATAATGTTGGGTAAATGCCAGCGCCTGCCCCATAGGGTCTCAACCACCCCTTCTTTTCTGGCTTGGTCTTTTAGGGTTTCGATCAATTTGTCGGCACCAGGGTAACGGCTGAAATATCGCTCGATATAATTTTGTGCTTCAGTTCGGGAAATTTTTAAGTCTTGCGCCAAACCAAAAGCTGTTTTGCCGTACATTAAACCAAAGTTAATGGCTTTGGCGCTACGACGTTGAAATGGCGTGACGTCTTCCAGTGCTACGCCAAAGACTTCCGCGGCTGTTGCTTTATGGATGTCTTCACCAGATGCAAATGCTTTGAGCATGGTTTCGTCCCCAGATAGATGCGCCATAATGCGAAGCTCTATTTGAGAGTAGTCAGCTGCCAGTATTTTTTTACCTGGCGGGGCAATGAAAGCGTTACGAATACGACGACCATTCTCAGAGCGTATGGGGATATTTTGTAAATTAGGGTTGGATGAGGATAATCGGCCTGTTTCTGCAACTGCTTGGTTGTATGAGGTATGCACCCTGCCTGTGGTGTCGTCAATTTTCTTGGGCAAGCTGTCGGTATAAGTCGATTTGAGTTTGCTTAGCTCTCGATATTCTAAAATGATTTTGGGCAGTGGATAGTCTAATGCAAGTTCAGTTAACGCTTCTACGGCAGTTGAGGGCTGTTTTTTTGCGGTTCGCTTTTTGATGGGTAGGCCCATTTTTTCATACAGAATGTGCTGCACTTGTTTGGGTGAGCCAATGTTGAATTCTTCTTCTGCGATGTCGTAGGCTTTGGCTTGTAAGGTCACAATCTGTTTGTGTAGCACCTCACTTTGAGCATGTAACTCCTCCGCGTCCACGAGTACGCCATTGGCCTCTATTTTGGCAAGCAAGGATGCAATGGGCATCTCGAGTTCTTCAATGAGTGTTTTGAGCTTAATCTCGTTTTCAAGTTCGCCCCAAAAGAAATGATGCAGTCTCAGTGTGATGTCAGCATCTTCTGCTGCGTATGGGCTGGCATCGGTAATGTCTATTTCATTGAATAATTTTTGTTTGACGCCTTTGCCAGCAATGTCTTCAAAATGTGTCGTGTGTATTTGCAGGTATTTTTCTGCCAACACATCCATGTTGTGACGAGTGCTGGTGCTTTTGTAGATATAGGATTCCAGCATTGTGTCGTAGACAGAACCTGCGATAGTAACGCCGTAGTTTTGTAAAACCACTTGATCATATTTGATGTTATGGGCAATTTTAGTGAGGTTGGTGTCTGCCAATAAAGGTTTAAAGTGTTCTATTACCCAGTCACGGTCTAATTGCTGCGGTGCACCTTCATAGTCATGGCCCACGGGAACATAGGCTGCGGTGCCTTCTTCGCAGGAAAAGGAGAGACCAATGAGGTCTGCATGGCGGGCATCTAAACTGTTTGTTTCAGTATCAAATGCAAAGGTGCCTGCTTGTTTTAAAGTCTCCATCCAGGAGAGAAAGTCGGCTTGTTCTGTGATGGTTTGGTAGTGGGTTTCGATACTTAATGCGGTCACAACATTGGCATCTGGCGTCGCCTCCTGCCATTTAATGACTTCTCGTTGCCAAGTTCTAAATTCAAAACGTTCACAGTAATCAAGTAGCGTGACTAAATCTAAAGGTTGGCGTGTTAATGAGTGGATGGTTTCAGTTAGGCTTACGTTGCAATCAAGGGTCACTAGCTCTTTAGATAGGGCTAATTGCTCTAAATTATCACGCAAATATTCTCCGACCTTGCCTTTGATTTCACCGGCGTGATTCACAACACCCTCTAAGTTAGAGTATAAATTTAACCACTTAGTAGCCGTTTTGGGCCCAACCTTGGGAACGCCAGGGATATTGTCAGACGTGTCCCCTACTAGCGCTAAAAAATCGCCCATTAGTTCGGGGCCAACGCCGAATTTTTCTGAGACAGCAGCAATATCCATGGTCTTGTCTTTCATGGTGTCGATCATGCATGTGTTGTCGTTGACCAACTGGGTTAAATCTTTATCACTGCTAATGATCTTGCAGGTAATGCCTTCACGGTCGGCTTGCTGGGATAAGGTGCCAATGACATCATCTGCTTCAACGCCGGATACACAAATTAGCGGCAAACCTAGTGAGCGAATAATATCGTGTAATGCTGGGATTTGAGCAACTAAATCATCTGGTGCGGCAGAGCGATTGGCTTTATATTCGGGGTATCTGTCGTGGCGGAAAGTTTTACCCTTGGCATCAAAAATGATGGCAATGTATTCACTAGGGTGTTGCTCGAGTAATTTTTTCAGCATGTTCATCACGCCTAAAATTGCTCCCGTTGGCTCCCCTTTACTGTTGGTGAGTGGCCCCATTGCATGGAAAGCTCGGAATAAATAGGAGGATCCATCAACCAGTACACAACTTTCCTTATCTGCCACGGTGCTTCCTTATCCTTAAGTTATTGGCGCTCATTGTAGAGGAAATGGTCTAAAATAATAGATAACTATTCAGCTTGCCCCTGAAGTTTGCCATTCTTGAGTGACAAATTGTAGGGACAACCTGAGCAGTGGCTACAGCAGTGCGTTACAAAGAATGACTACACTATCTCACTAGAATGGGATAGAATATTAATAACTACGAATGTAATTTACACGCGTTTTACCTAAGGGTGCACCCATGAAACCAGTTGTCGCAGCAGTGTTATCTCTGCTTATCTCTTCTCCCGTTTTCGCTGATGACAAACCAGCCACAGAATTTAATTCTGTTCCTCAACCACCAACGATTCCGTCAGCTGTTAAAGATGGTGAAGTGTTAGAACCTGATGTTCGAATCATTGAATCGGACGAGCAGCGCGTTGAAGAGTACAGCTCTAACGGAAAAGTGTATATGGTGAAAATTACACCAACTAATGGCTTTCCGCCTTACTACCTAGTCGATACTGACGGTGATGGTTCTTTGGATTTAAAATCAAAGTATTATAATGCTTTCCAAGTACCTCAGTGGGTATTATTTAGCTGGTAAAGTGGGTTTTAGGAATGGATTTAGCAGTACTAAATTGAAGCCCTTTAGTACTGTAATGCACCTTTATTCATAGTATCGTTCCCAGCAGAGACAGAACACGCTATACTCCGCGACTACTTTTATTTAGCATAAAGCGACAAAGGGATTCATGTCAGTTTTTACCCCCATTAATCAAGCTGAATTATGCGAATTTTTAACAGAGTACTCTGTTGGCGAGTTTGTATCTTATGAAGGTATTAGTGCTGGGATAGAAAACACCAATTTTTTTGTCACAACGACAGAAGGTCAATTTGTTCTGACCATCTTTGAACAGTTAGTGTTTGAAGAGCTTCCCTATTTTCTGAACATTATGGCGTTCCTCTCGGAACATGATGTGCCTAGTGCCCACCCTATCGCCAATAAGCAACAGCAGTTTCTAGTTCGATTAAAAGACAAACCTGCCGCATTAGTTCAGCGTTTAAGTGGTAAAAGTGTTGAAGAGCCAACTGTCGCGCATTGCGAGTCCCTTGGTAAAGCACTAGGTCGGTTTCATACAAATAGTCAGCACATTAAAGATTATCGAGAAAACTGGCGTGGACCGCATTGGTGGCAAGAGAGTACTCAAGCGCTATTACCGCACCTTAATGCAGAAGATGCCGCAACCTTAAAAGCTGAAATAGCGTTTCAAGCGACTTATCAGCACAGCCACTTGCCTCAAGGCGTGATACATGCCGATTTATTTCGGGATAATGCTCTGTTTGTTGATAATACTTTAACGGGCATTATTGACTTTTATTATGCCTGTAATGATGCCCTCATTTATGATGTCGCTGTGACTGTGAATGATTGGTGTTCATATGAGGATGGCAGCTTAAATATTGCGACAATGAATGCATTGCTAAAAGCATACCAATCAGAGCGACGTTTTGAAGCTGACGAAAAAGCCATTTGGGGCGTGATGCTACGGGCCAGTGCTTTGCGTTTTTGGTTGTCCCGTTTGTATGATCTTCATTTCCCTCGCCCGGGTGAGATGACACATACAAAAGACCCTAATGTATTTTCCCGAATTTTGCATAATCGAGTGAAGCATTTTTCTCAACTGACCTTGTGATTTCTGTGGATAACTTTGTGCATAACAATTTGCATTAAATTAATATCAAGTACTTAGCAAACAATGCTCTTTCTTTGTGTTGAAAACTAATATATTGAAATAAGTTATTTACGTGTACATTTTAAATCGCTAATGGGCAAATGCTTACAAAATTAGCTCATTTCGCTCAGGTTTTGACCTGTGCACAAGTCAACCACAATGTGTAATTAATTTTCTTATGAAAGCATTGATTAAAACAATAGAAGTGATTTCTGAAGTATTGGGGAAATGGGTGTCTTGGCTCTCCCTTTTCATGGTTATTGTGATGTTTTTAGTCGTGGTTCTGCGATATGCCTTTAGTCTTGGATGGGAAGGCATGCAGCAATCGGTTACCTATATGTATGCGGTCTTTTTTTTACTGGGCATATCTTATACACAAAAACACCACGGTCATGTACGAGTCGATATTTTTTATCAAAATTTTCCTCCAAAAGGTAAAGCGTTGGTTGATTTAGTGGGTACGTTGCTACTGATGCTACCAATGTGTGGCTTTATTTTTTGGAATAGCTTGGATTTTGTATTGCTCTCTTGGCAAACCATGGAAAGCTCAAACACGGCTGGTGGGTTACCCGGTGTTTTTATTCTAAAATCATTTTTGCTCGTCATGCCTGTTTTATTGTTTCTGCAAGGAATTGCACAAATTCTAAAAATTCTATTATGGCTGCGCGGAGAATTGCCTCATTTAGCCCCTTATGATGTTGCTGAAAAACAGGAGGCAGCAGCTTGATTGAGTACATGAGTTTGATCATGTTTGCCGTGGTTATTTTAGTCTTGTTAACCGGTTTTCCTGTGGCATACGCATTGGCAGGTACAGGGCTTATTTTTGCCGCGATCGGTACCTTTTTTGGTTTTTTTGAACCTGTTTTTCTTGGCCTGATACCCAACCGGTTATTCGGCATCATGGGCGGGTCATCATTAACGTCGGTGTTAGTCGCAGTCCCATTATTTGTGTTTATGGGCGTGATGTTAGAACGTTCTAGAGTGGCAGAAAATTTACTGCATTCAATGGCTTTATTGTTTGGCCAGCGTTCGGGTGGGCTTGGTGTCGCCGTTGTGATTGTCGGCATGTTATTGGCTGCCAGTACAGGCATTGTTGGTGCGACGGTTGTCACAATGGGTTTGTTGTCATTACCGACAATGCTGGCTCGACAATATGACCCTAAAATCGCGACAGGTGTGATATGCGCCTCAGGGACTTTAGGTCAAATTATCCCCCCTTCTATTGTTTTAATTCTTCTCGGTGACCAAATTTCCACTGCCAACACCAATGTGGGCACAACAGGCAAAGTTGTCTCTGTAGGGGATCTATTCATCGGTGCCTTGCTGCCAGGTTTACTCTTGGTGACGCTGTATATTGTCTACCTATTGTTTGTCGCAAAGCTTTCACCAAGCAAAATGCCTTCGGTTAAAACGCAGGGAGAAGTCATTCGTGTTCGTACCGTGATGAAGAACTTGTTGCCACCACTATTATTAATTGCGGTTGTTTTAGGGTCTATTTTGCTGGGTGCGGCAACGCCAACAGAGGCGGCATCTGTGGGTGCTGTGGGTGCGATGTTGCTGGCTTTTTCACAAAAAGCATTGAACTGGAATACGCTGCATAGCACGATGAGGCAAACCTTAACCGTTAGTAGTATGGTTTTTCTGATACTGATTGGTGCCAATATTTTCTCCCTCGTCTTTAAAGGCTTTGGGGGGGATGATTTAGTCGAAGGGTTGCTCACCGATATTCCTGGTGGGCTTGTCATGACCGTTTTTGTGGTCATGTTGGTGATGTTTTTATTGGGTTTTATTTTAGATTTTATTGAAATCACGTTTGTGGTGGTGCCGATTGTTGCCCCCATTTTATTAAGCATGGGTGTTGATCCTATTTGGTTAGGCATCATGATTGCACTTAATCTACAGACTTCCTTTTTAACCCCACCCTTTGGTTTTGCCTTATTTTATTTAAGGGGTGTGGCACCTGCTTCGGTCGCGACTAGAGATATTTATCTTGGGGTAATGCCATTTATTGGCATTCAATTGCTGGTGATGGGGTTGCTGGCTTTCTGGCCACAAATTGCGACTTGGCTGCCCGAAATATTGGGTTGATGACGCATAGTGCAGCATGTATAGCCCTCTAGCTCGCTTTAACAAGCTTTTTGTATATGAGTTTACTCAAAAAAACCGACTTAAAATTTCTGCAGCTCTTTGTACCCCTTCTCTTACATGAACGGCATCATCAATAACGTTACAGCCCCTAAGAGTCAGCACTTGGCACGACATTTTCCACTACACTGATCAAATGGTTACCAAAAATAAAATCTTAATTGTCGATGATACACCTGAGAATGTTGATTTGTTGCGCCAAATATTAAAAGGAGCGGGACATTCAGCATTAGTGGCTACTGACGGACAATCTGCACTTCGTATCGCAAAGCAAGCACTGCCACAGCTTATTTTGCTAGACGTGATGATGCCAGGTATTGATGGTTTTGAGACGTGTAAGCAATTAAAAATGAATGAACATACTGCCCATATTCCTGTGATTTTTCTAACCGCAAAAACAGATCAAAATAGTATCTTGAAGGGGTTTGAGGTTGGAGGGGTTGATTACATGGTCAAACCATTCAGCCATGCAGAAGTCCTCGCGAGGGTCAGTACTCATCTACAGCTTAATCAACTTACGCAAGAAAAAAATCTACTCATAAAAGGCCTTCGTCATAGTGAAGCACAGTCCCGACTGATTACCCTGCATACGCCTCAACCTGTTATTTATTTTAATATTGAGGGAGTTGTGACGTACTTGAATTCAGAAGCACGAAAGATTTTTAGTATAGATAGTGATGAACAATATTTAGGGTTTTCACTGGAAGAAAAAATACGGGCGAATGAATGGGAGCAACTTAAAGCAAAAGGGTTTTCAAGTCGTTGTACTGTTCACTTAAAAGGATTAGATGAAGTAGCTTTTGCATTTCAAGCAAGTGAAATTATTGTCGATGAAGATATTGTGTATGTAGGTGTTTTACAGGCTGTTTGGCACATTTCAGGTGTTTCACTTGCAATAACAGCGCAAGGTATCAGCAGTGCAAGAATAAAAAATTTGAACATAAATGTCTCTATAATGTCACGTTAACAATATTGAAGTTTTTAGGTTTACCTGAATTCGTATGATAAGTGCATGACCTCTGGTCGTAGCTAAATAAAAACACCTATAGAGTAAAGTAAGACTCAGGTGTAAAGTAATAAGCTACCAAACACATTACAGAGGCCAATATGACCTATAAACACCTGAAT
>JABHGC010000278.1 GCA_018672285.1 Methylococcales bacterium | reverse complement strand
TTCAGGTGTTTATAGGTCATATTGGCCTCTGTAATGTGTTTGGTAGCTTATTACTTTACACCTGAGTCTTACTTTACTCTATAGGTGTTTTTATTTAGCTACGACCAGAGGTCATGCACTTATCATACGAATTCAGGTCACACTTTTTTGATTGGGAAGGAGTGAACGCGTAAAAGGTACCTTAGATCGACTTGCATGAACATCTGCCAACTCGTTTTTTTGGCCACTAAAATAAGCTGACCTATCGCTTTTGACATAACCTTTACCATGAACCGTTTCTAGTAGCTCTATATTTAAATGTTCAAGCTCTACCATTTGGTTAAAATGTAAAACAATTGGCTCATCTGGCTCTAAAAGAGTATTACCATTACTTGGTGTATGTGCTGTAACTAGAACGTCATCTAAATTTAGGCTACCAATAACCAGTGGAACAGCTAAACTAGACACAACCACCCCTTGCTCATAAACACGTACAATTAATTCTACACGCCCTTGAACATCCACCAAAGAAAGCTCACCTTGGGCAATATTATCGATCAAAGCCAAATCTACGGCTACTTTACCCGCTACCTCGGCAGATACAGAGTAATGACCACTTTGAGATAACCGCAAAACAACTGGTAAAGAAGTTTGACCACGGTCTATTTGATAATTTTTTAGTGAGGGTGTCACCAACTCCACATCAAGTTGCGCTTGATTCTCAACGGTAATACTTCGTGCCGTTTTATTACCAGCAGTATCAATTGCTAAAATCTGAAATTGCTTAGTTTCATTGCTTGGCACATCCAATCTGATATTAAATTGGTAACGCCCCTCACTAAGTCGCTCAGTAGGCACAACCCGATCATTCAACATCAATGCTGAAAAATGACTGCCTTCAACTTCACCAGAAAGAATAGTGTGCTCATTTAATGTGTGATTAATAACAGGACTAAACTGCAGATCAGTACGCTTAAACGTCAATGAAGGAGCCGTCACATCATTAATCAGTTTCAATGTTTTATTGGTCGAATGATTGAAAGCATCGGTAACGACCAAGACAACATCTAGCTGAGCGTCAGTGACCTCAGAAAAAATAACCTTATGCTGAAAATAACCACGCTCATTTAGTTCAATTTTTTCTCCTGCAATGACTAACTCAGGGTTAAACGGTGAAATCACCCTACCTTGAATAACAGCATCATTTTGTGTAACCACACCGCTTGCAGGGGTACTTATTTGAATAACTGGTTTCAAAATCTCGTCACTATTAACTTGAAAACCAACATTGAGCACTTTATCGACTCGCCCATCAGGCGTATCAACATACAAGGTAAAAGGATTAAACCCCGACTGAAGAGAGACATCAACAAAACGAAAGGCATATCGATCATCAATTTTTTTTGGTATTTGCTGACGCTCACCAAGGTGCACCAACAGCTTACTTTCAGGAAACTGACTCACTACATAACCCTCAATGGTAATTGAGGCCAATTCACTCTGAGTATTTTCTACAGGGCTTGTCACCACAATATCAGTCGCTAGAGGTGCTTTAAAAGAAACAGCCGTTTGTATTGTTACATGACTTCCTAACGTATTAATTGCTGTCACTAATAGTTGATTTTCCCCAGACTGCAGTGGTATTTCAACCTGAAAAGAATTGCCACTCAATAGCGCATTGAAGATCAGGTCTGAATGCTGGTCTGATTGAACCTGTACTTGAGACAGTTGCTCGTCATCTGTCACTGTGCCAGATATAATCACAAATGGGTCAGCGAGACCCTCTATTTCAGGCTGGTTCAGCCGAATGAGAGGTTCAGCAGTTGCGATAGAACAGCACAAAAAATACAAAATAAACGACGATATTATTCTCATAGTGACAGACTCAAGCTAAGGATATTTAATGGTAAATTTTTGCAAAATATTTTTTTCAATAGACCGTACAGCCTGTTGAAACTGAAGCGTATCAAGTAATTTTTGAATACTCTGACGAACATCTCCAAGCTTTCTAGTAGAACGCATACTAGTTACTTTGATTAAATACGAACGACCGTTAAGCAAAGCGAGTTCAGTAAAATCTTGCTGACGCGATAGGATAATCGTTTCTAATTTAGGGTGTAACTTAGCCCCTTTTACCCGCCCATGACGAAACTTAACCCGCTTACCAAGCTTCTGTAACTTAACAACCGATTTTTGCCAATTGTCATCATTCCTGATTAATTTCAACAGCTCTAAAGCTTCTTTATGAGAAACACTCGAATCAATACTAACAACTTCAAATTGTTTGTATGATTTACCTTTGAATTGCTCTATATGCTCTTGGTAGTACTTTTCAATAGCGTCATTAGAGGCAGTTGAAACTTTGGCATGTTTATTTAAATAGGCTTTAACAAGCCTTTTTTCCCGGTAACTTGCTACATCAGTCTCGATATCAGATAAAATCTTTGTATCTAATGTTTTTTCAGCCGTTAACCGAATGGCACGCCGAGTTATTAACCCTTGTAACACCTTATTAATAATTGATTCGTCTATAAATGGCTGTTTATTTAATAATTCATCTACGGCACCGTCCAGCTCATCTTGGCTAATGAGACTTTGATCAACAAAAGCCACAGCAATCCCTTTCTGATTGTTCTTAATATTTGTTTGCGACTCATCAGAGCAAGACGCTAACACAAAAAATGAACAACAGAAGAAATACCGCCACAACAAGGGCCGAGCGTTATTCATTTTTTCACCCCTAACCGGTCAAGCTCAGTCTGTTTTGCTTGTGTGCGCAATTGGTGTTTAATATTCCCTTGAACGGCTTCAAGCGGCTGTTTAACAACGGTAGCAGCTTCGACTAATTGAACAATATGATAACCAAATACGGTTTCAAATGGCTTAGAAAAATGGCCAGGCTCCAAAGACGCGACAACCTTTGAAAAGCTCGGCGCAACAGCACCTGGTTTTAACCAACCAAGATCACCACCTTTCTTTGACGAGACTTGGTCTTCAGAATGTAATTTTGCCACCTCTGAAAAGGGCTTGCCCGACTTCAACAAGGTATTTGCTGCATTAATTGAGGTTAATTTCACCTGTCGGTCTACTTCGTTCATTTCACGTGTGGTTCTTACTAATATATGTGCAACATGATACCGTTTTTGCTCATAATCATTTGCATGCGAAATATAATAATTTTGCACAGAAGCATCAGTCACCTCTCTATCTAAAAAAGTTTGAAAATAGCGACTAATGAGCATTTCTTTTCGAAACTCATTTAATTCAACAGACACCATTGTTTTGTCATATTGACCTTCTTGTTCGATGGCTTTTGCAAGTTGCTCTTTTTCTTGAAACTGTGCCAATAAAGCCTTCCTGTGAGCATCATCCCTAACGGTAATGTGTTTGAATGTCAAATAATCAGAAAAATCACTTGAGAGGTTGTTTCCCCCACTTAAACTCTTTACTTCTTTCCCGTTATTATTATCATCATTACAGCCATATAGTAATGTGATAACAATTGCCAAATATCGTATTTTCATAGTTATGCCTTCATTGCCAGATTGTATTGTTTATAAATTATCAAGTTGCTCTAATTGATCACCACCTAGATCAACCGATGCCCCACCTTTTATGGTCAACGATTGCAAGGTAATAACACCTCTTAACGTCTTACCTAACATATAGGTCAAGTCAGTCTCTGCCTCTAGGGTAATCGTATTTTCTGTATTATGTGTAATTTGGTATAGAGGTGCATTTTCATCCCCTCCAAGGCGAACATGCAAGCCAACGAGCCCTAACCGTGTAGTCGTTTTTGCCTGCCATGGTATGCCTGCAACACGAATATCCCAAGTGCCATCACTAGGCGAACTCACCGCTTTAATGTTTTGCAAACCAACATGGCGGATCACAGTACCATTATCTGGGCTTAGCACACCTTTATTGTCGATAACTAAATAACCTGCGTCATCGGCTGACTGCCTGAAAATTGTACCCGCACCGCCTTCTTCATCTACCGCTGCTGCAGACACATTATCCTCAAGAAAGTCACCATCAGCCACATACAAGCTGACTCGACCGCCACCCGATGCATAATCTCTTCGACTACTGACACCCGCGTTTGCCGTCATTGTTCCAGTTCCGTTAAACACTGTGGCCTCGATATGAATACCACCTCCTGCACCCGCTCTGTAGCCGGAAGCACCATTCGCTCGAATGACACCATTCACTTCTAATGTATCCGCTTTCAGTGATATTACACCACCACCGGCAGCATCTGTGTTACCTGCACCCGCTAAACTCACTTGCCTAAAATCACCATACACACACGTGCTTTTTGCAGATGAAGACAAGCCGCCATAACAACCAAGATCTTCACTTTCAAGACCAGGCCCATTCATATTACTAGGGTAGCCTTTTCCATCTAAGTTGATTTGAGACTGACTGTCTATTGTAAAAGACCCCATTGAGTCAATACGCAATGCCAATACACGATGTGTTGTCTCATCAGCATCTGGCACGGTTAGCACGGTCTCATTCAATAATTCAACACGCCCTCCCACGGCCAGTGGTGTTTGCAAACTCAAGGTCAACTGAGTGTTATCCAGACTAAAATCATTCTCCACAAAAATGTCGGTCGCAATCAGCGTTGCCCGAATATTTTTCAACACCAGATTATCGAGCTTAACTGCATTCCTGATGTTGATAGTGCCACCATCAGCAAGCAGTGAATCAATCACACCTTCTCCGACAGAGCCAACGAATACCTTAATCGAAGTCATGATTTCCATTGCGATTTTAGCGGTTATTTTAACTGGGGCATCTCGGCTACTAGGCAGCTCTATATCATTGGTGGAACAAGTTCAGCAGAGTAGTATCGGAGATTGGGTTAGCGCCAACAGACTCGCCCTTTTAAAAATACAAAAGGACAGTGTTCTCATTGGCTATGATGATGGAGAGGAGCAACAAGGCCACTCTACTTGGTATTGGTCTAGCAATATTCAACCAACACCCGTACCTGAATTACTCCGTGTTGATATCACCGTTTTTAGTGACTCAGACAGACAAGATGAAGTCAGTCGTGCCACGGGGTTTATTCAAATAAAATGAAACAACAAGGATTTACCCTCATAGAATTAATCATTGCCCTGACGATATTTTCCATCATATCTGTCATGGCATATCAGAGCCTTCATCATTTTTTATCAAGTGAGCAGTACCTCTCTGAAAAATCAAAACAATGGCAACAGCTCTTGCAGGGTGTTCTGGTACTTGAGCGTGATATAGAGCAAGCAATACCACGAGAGTTCAGGATCAATCAAAACGAAACAAGACAGACACTCACTAGCAATCAAGATGAGGTTATTCTCGATATAACCGTTCTAAGAAGCCGTAGTATTTTCAACGAAGAAACACTGCCCATTAGAGTTCAATATCACTTAGACAAACAAACACTGCAACGCTGGGTATGGATTCCAGCTGACCAAGCCAACCCTGAACCGAATCAAAAATCAATTTTACTCAAAAATATGACTAAATTCGACATCACACACATTGAAAAAGAAGCCACAACTGAGAAAAGGAAAGACAAACAACAAGACTGGCCTAAAGCCCTTAATGTCGCCTATTCAACCAAACCGTTTGGTGAATTTAATCGGGTAATTATACTCAATGATAAACCATAACAAAGGTGCCGCATTAATGCTGGTTATGTTTATCATGGTGATTCTGTCAAGCACTATGGTACAACTGATGAAGCAGATGGAAACAGGTGTTAGCCATCACTCTAATTTAACCTCGAGGCATCAAGCCAAACTCATCGCCGACGGTGCGATACAATGGGCATCAGTTCTACTCATGCAAGATCTTAAAGACAACAGCATAGACACCCTCCAAGATAACTGGGCAGCCGACAAACTATCACTGCCAGCCGTTCGTGGCGAATTAACATTACGCATAGAAGATGCGCAAGGACGGTACAATATCAATAATCTTGCGGTAAAAGCACAACAACAGCCACAAAAAAAGATTTTTAAACAGCTACTATCCCAAGCAGGACTGCCTCAAACCTCATCTCAAGCAATCATCAACTGGATTGGCAACAAAAAAACCGCACAAAAAATCACTACTGACGACGCCTATTATTTAGCAAAAGAAAAACCTTACCTTTCAGCACAACAAATGATCACAGGTACAGCTGAACTAAGCCTAATAAAAGGATTTGAAGACCAGAATTTAACACCTCTGCACACACACATAACCTCATTACCCGAGCTGACCAAAATTAACATAAACACCGCGAGTACAAGCGTTGTTCAAGCAATACTGAACCTTTCACCAGACAAAGCAAAAGCGTTAACCGAGAGCCTAAAACAAAAGGGCATCACCTCACTTTCTCAGCTATCAGCAAGAATAAAAAGACCAATCACTATAAAACAAAGACAATTATTAAGTGTTACAAGCAGCTATTTTATTGCACATATTATGGTTAATTACCAAAGCATTCAATACCAAGTACGCGTCCATTTTAAACGAGGAAAAAAACAAATAAACGTGTATAACCGAGTAGAGATCGTACAATGAAGCAAGGCTTATATGTTGAATTTAATCTACAAGAACAACCCCATCAATGGTGGTATTGGAAAGATGATATTGTTGTAGAGTCAGGCCATGTCAAAAAATTATCTGAGCTTTCCTCAGCACTAACCAAAACAACAGTTACAGTCATCCTGTCAGGCTTACACATCCAACATTACTCAATCACAGTGCCCCCAGGTCCCCTTAAAAAAATCATTCCAACCATCCCCTTTTTACTAGAAGGCCAGCTATTAAAACCCATTGAGTCATACACCTTTACTCCCTTAGAGCACGACAACAACCAACTTTCCTGTTATGTCACAACCAAACAAATACTGCTGGATATTGAATGCTCATTTGCACAGAGTACACCGCCTCGATATCGAGTCATTTCTGATTATTTATTACTCCCATATAAAGAAAGTGAGTGGTCTTTTAGGCTCAACAATGACCTGTGCTCACTTAGGACAGGTCTATACCAAGGTTATACATTCAGCAACAAAATGAGCAACAAAGAGCCACCTATTTGTTTACAATTAATCATCGATCAAGCTAAAAAAATAGACCAACTCCCCGATACCGTCTCAGTTGATGCACAAAACAATGATATAGATACCGTAACCAAGTGGCTTGGAGTGGTTACACTAACCCGGACACTCAATTTCATATAAAATGAAGTTTGAAATTGAGGAACAGAGATGAGCAAACAAGTTAAGACCAAATATACCCCAGAATTCAGAGAAAGAGCAGTGAAAATGGTTATCAGCAGTA
>JABHGC010000259.1 GCA_018672285.1 Methylococcales bacterium | reverse complement strand
GAGAGGAAACATCAAACGTTGGGCATGACACCTGATGAAATGTATGATGGATTTTGTGGCTTGGGATTAGCCGCGTAACTGTGAAAATATATTCTTAAGGTACTGTCCTAATTTTGGGGTACAGCTCTGTCAAACAAATCGGCGACCCAGACAAACTACTCTACATGCGAAAACCCTTTGACGCAGAAGAGCTGGCTCAAGTGGCTTTGTCGCTCAACCAAAAATGGAATATCTCTTATCAACAACGCCGCCAAAATGAAAAAATTGCATCTTTGCTACATCAACTCGAAAATACCAAAGATTACCTAGACAGCATTGTTAACTCAATGCCTTCTATGATTATTGGTGTTAATGAACAGGGTATTGTTAGCCAGTGGAACTGGCAAGCTGAAAAAATTACCAACACACCAACCGAAAAAGCATGCGGCCAATTTATTGAAGACTTACTCCCCTTAACGGGAATGCGCCAACAAATCAACGAAACCATTACCCGTAAACACCCTCAAAGCCGTACAAAATTCACAACCAACTTTGGCTTTGGCGATGTCTTAGTGGATATTACAGTTTACCCTCTCATTAAAAATGACATTAAAGATGCCATTATTCGCGTTGACGATGTCACCGCTCGCGTCAAAATGGAAGAAGTAGCCGTCCAGTCAGACAAAATGCTCTCAGTGGGTGGGCTTGCAGCGGGTATTGCCCATGAAATCAATACCCCATTAGGCAGTATCATGCAAAATGCCCAAATTCTCTGTAGCCGGTTTTCTACCAGCTCAGAGAAAAATAGAGTCACGGCTGAAGAATGCGGTACTGATATTGTAAAAATAAACGAATACATGATAAAACGTGGCTTTATACAGCTACTAGATGGCATAAGAGACTCAGGAAGTCGCACGTCAAAAATCGTTAAAAGCATGCTGGCCTTTAGCCATGAATCGAACACAATGTCTCAAGTTTACATAAAAGATTTAGCCAACGAAGCCATTACCTTAGCCCGCAGTGATTATGATTTAAAAAAATCTTACCGCATTAAAGATTTTGATATTCAAGTCGAATGTGATGACGAATTGACTCAACTGAATTGCGAGCGCATAAAAATAGAACAGGTACTGTTAAATTTAATAAAAAATGCCGCTCAAGCGATGACCTGTAAACCTGCTGATTACAACCCCCAAATTACCATTCGTATTAGGAAAGACGAGCTTTACGCTTACATAGAAGTAGAAGATAATGGCCCAGGGTTGGATGAAGATGTAAGAAAACGCCTATTCGAACCCTTTTTTACAACCAAGATCATAGGTCAAGGGACTGGGCTTGGCTTATCTCTCGCGTATTTTATCATTTCTGAAAATCACAAAGGCAACATTCTCGTAGAATCAGAGCTAAACAAAGGCACAAAATTTACCTTACAACTTCCATTCAAATACTGAGTAACTGCGATGAAGAATACCAACGCTTCTCGAAACAAACAGCAAACCGATGACAATATCGATGAATTACGCAAAACAATTACTGAACTCACCAAAGCTTTAGACATTGCCAAAGACAGCGCATTTACACAGTCATACAAAGCAGGTATGGCTGAAATGGCTTTAGGCGTTTTACACAATATTGGGAATGCCATCACCCCTGCAAAAGTCTGTACATCGATGTTGCTAAAAAAGCTCAGTGATAGCCCAATTAAGAATCATTTAGCCCCCACATTGTTGCCACTTGAATCTGTTATAGAGGAATCATCTTTAACTGAAGCAGACAAAGCTAAGTTCAAAATGATTCTTAAAATATTACCGACCAGTATTGACGAAGAATATCAAGCAATCATCAATGAAGTGGAAAAAATACGTTTAAAACAATCCCACATTGAAAGTATTATAACACTTCAAATGCGCTACTCCCATTTCATTGAAACAGCCACAATGATCGACCTTCACAGGTTAGCAAATGATGCTTTATTGATGCTAGATGAATCTTTAGGCAAGCGAGACGTCAGTATTACAAAAGAGTATGGCAGCGTCCCCATGATCGTCGCCGAAGAATCCCGCTTATTACAAATCTTAATTAATATAATCAAGAATGCTTATGAAGCACTAGAGCAAACCTTAGGAAACGAGCGCCAGCTGATCATCCGCATCTACCAAGAGCACAGTGACATTGACTATGCCTGTATTTCCATTCAAGATACAGGGATAGGTTTTGACACCAAGCAACAAGCGCAATTATTCACTTTTGGCTATACCTCTAAAGAAGACGGCTGTGGTTTTGGACTACATTCCAGCACTCACTATATCCAATCGATTGATGGTAAAATGGAAGCTGAAAGCAGTGGTCTCGGTAAGGGGGCTAAATTTACCATCAAACTACCAGTCTTAGTAAAGGATTAGAGTAATGCGGCTTAACAACCGAGTTTTAGTCATCGACGACGATACCGCTATTATCGATGTTTTTGTTTCAGTACTCAGTCAACACAACAAAACAAAAAATCAGCACATAGCCAGTTTAACCTCATTACTTGATATTGAAGATGAACTCCCTCAACCTAAGCGCGTTTTCACACTAGATGCAGCTACACAAGGCGAGCAGGGTTTTTTAGCTGTAAAAAAAGCATTAGAAGAAAATAACCCCTATTCTGTCGTTTTTACAGACATGCGTATGCCGCCTGGTTGGGATGGCATCAAAACAGCACAAAAAATACGTGAAATAGACCCCGCCATTGAAATCGTCATTGTCACAGCCTATTCAGACTCAAGTATCTCTGAAATCGTCTCAAAAGTCGGTTTTACTGACCGCCTACTATATCTTAAAAAACCGTTTGATGACGAAGAGATTTTGCAATTAGCAGACTCTCTGTCCATGCGTTGGCACCTAGAATACAAAGTCAAAACGCTACTAGATATACTAGAAAGAATGATCAACGACTTTATTGAGCTGAATTTGATTAGCTACAGTGAAGAGCAGTTACAACCTTTGCTGCAAAACAGCTTAAACCTTATTTCCAAATTTTTAGATACACCCAATTTGTTTTTAGCAAAACTAGAAAATAATGCTATAAAGCTAAAAATAGGCCTTGGTCAGTTTGAAGACACGATCTATGATGGGGATGAATTCAACCAATTTTTATCCACCATTGGAACAAACACCCAAGCAGATGGCATGATTCAAACGGATAAATACTTAATGCTGCCGATCTGTTGCCAAAAATATAACAATATTATTGTTGGGGTTTTATCCGGCAGTGAAATAGAAGGAACAGATAAGCTTCTTGATGTTTTTGCACGTAATTTATCAAAAGTATTTGAAACTATGGATTTTTTATCAACCCTCAGGGAAAAGGTAAACATGAAATCGCTCAAAATTGATGCGCTTGAGCAAGAGATTCGACAGCTAAAAAATAATATCTCTTAAATGCTCTAAAGGTTTATCAATTAACGGCCTAATCGCGTAAAATACGCTACACCCTCCTAACCTCTCGTACTTGAGGCAAGAAATAATGCCGTACAACAACAGAATATTAATTATCGATGATGACCAAGCAATCTTAGATATCTTTAGCTCAGTACTCTCAAGCGAGCTCCATAACGAACAAAACAAAAGTGCCAACAAACTCAGCGAGCTACTGGGCATCAGCGAGCACACTAAAAACCGTAAGCGTGAGTTTATCGTCGACTCTGCTCGGCAAGGTGAGGCAGGTTACCTTAAAGTTAAAGAAGCACTTGATCGAAACGAACCTTACAGTGTTATTTTCACAGATATGCGTATGCCCCCCGGCTGGGATGGCGCTAGAACTGCTAAAGAAATCAGAATCATCGATCCTGCTGTTGAAATTATTGTTGTTACCGCCTTCTCTGATGCAAGTATTTCTGAAATTGTCAAACAAGTCGGATTTACAGATCGCCTACTTTATCTTAAAAAACCGTTTGATGACGAAGAAATACTACAACTGTCAGACTCCCTTTCTATGCGCTGGAATTTAGAAGAAAAAGTTCGTGGCATGGTTAGGATTTTAGAGGACATGATCGACAGCTTTTTCAACCTCAAACTTGCGACCTACCATGAGCAAGAATTATACCCCTTTTTAAGAAAAACACTGGAGCATGTTGCCTCATTTCTTGAAACACCCGATGTGTTTTTAGCTCGCGTTGAAACAGGTAAAATTACACTTCAAATTGGCTTAGGCCGTTTTGCAAGTGGCTTAGCAGAAGATTCAGAGTTTATAAAATTAATTCATGAAGCAGCGGGAGGTAAAGCCATCAACCAAGTTCTCCGAATCGACAAGTATGTCGTTATGCCCATTTCATGCCAAAGTTGGCAAAGCATTGTCGTAGGACTTTTGTCTGAATTTGAAATTGAAGGCGCCAATCAACTGCTGGAAGTATTGGCTAAAAATATGTCTAAAGTTTTTGAAACCGTCAGTAACATCTCTGATTTACGCAGTGAGATACAATCAAAAGACGACCAAATTCAAGCCTTACGCTCACAGCTCAATGACATTAAACCTGATAACCGCTAGTGAGAGCGAAAACCAACCTGGTCAATCCATTCCCTAGTTGATAGGGGCTGGCTAAAATGATAACCCTGCATATAATCAATACCAATCGCCAACAGCTTTTTTTGCACACCCTCAGTTTCCACATAATTAGCAATGGTTTTAACATCGATGGCTTGACCAACTTGGTGTACAAATTCAACAATCGTTAGATTCAGTAAATCTTTCTTAATGTCTTTAATGATACCGCCATCAATTTTAATAAAATTAATGGGTAGTTGGCGTAGGTGATTAAACGACCCCATACCAGACCCGAAATCATCAAGGGAACATAAACAACCCGCTGAGCGCATAGTTTCGATGAATTGCTTAGTTTGCTGTAGCGCCGAAATAGCGGTTGTTTCAGCGATTTCAAAGCAAAAGCGATTATTTGGAACACCTGTCGCTTTTATTTCATCTAAATAAAAATCAATTTGCTGCTGCCCTGCCATAGATTCGGCAGAAATATTAACACTGAGCACGGGTAAATCTTCACCATGTTTTTTAGCATCATTGTCTTTAAGTAATTTACACAGACGAGAAAATACCCAACAATCAATTTTTTGCATTAAATTACAGCGCCCTGCTGTTGGCAAAAAACTACCCGGTAACAGCAATTCATCAGAACCTTCAGTACGCATTCTCACCAAAACTTCCCACATAACTGCTGATTTTTTATACATAGGTTGAATGGGCTGAAAATGAAGTGTGTACTGATTATTATTTAAATTATCTTCAATAATTGAGGCCTGGGATATCTGCACATTGCTACTGGTACTTTCATCACCATCACTTTCTTGCCACTTAACAATACGGTTTCTACCAGCATCTTTTGCAGCATAACACGCAGCATCAGCACGACTTAACACCTTAGGAGGCGACAACCGGCCATCATTGACGATGGTAATCCCTATGGAAATACCCACTTTAAAAACCTGAATTCGTATGATAAGTGCATGACCTCTGGTCGTAGCTAAATAAAAACACCTATAGAGTAAAGTAAGACTCAGGTGTAAAGTAATAAGCTACCAAACACATTACAGAGGCCAATATGACCTATAAACACCTGAAT
>JABHGC010000241.1 GCA_018672285.1 Methylococcales bacterium | reverse complement strand
AGTAGGTGTATACGCAGAAATGGTTTCAAATAGTTCCCCGTCACAATATAAATTGCATATTGAGAATTATTCTCATTTACCCTGGATATGGATGCTGTAATTGAAAGTGTTTAGTGATAATTATGCATACGCTTCTATAGCTCTAATTTATGGAGCTACTTTACAATATTAAAATATATTAATATATATGAAATTACTTATACCTTTGATAATTCCAGCTTATGCACCAATAAGTGACATAGAACTTGTCTCTGTGTTTCTTCTTTAACAGTTGAACGTGATATCTAAATGGCGCATGTCCAATGATTAGAAACAAATGAGAAATAAACTTTTCTTTTTTAAATATTTTCTTGTGAATTTCCTCCACAAATTACTCGTTATTAACAATTAATAAATTGAGTAATAGGCAATGATAACAGATATTTTTATTAGATTAATAAGCTAATAACAGCCATATATGAATTTTCACCTAGATCCCACAACTCTTATGAACAAACGCGTTATTGATTGTGCCTAAATTTTTTAAAATATTAGCAACACCCATTTCAAGCGGGCACATCTGCAACGGTATTTTACAAATACACAGATGGTAAAACTCAATCTGTGTTACAGTAAATTCTCACATAAGACTATTTCTTAACTCTTAGTGGGGATACCTCGTAAACCTCCGTCTTAGCAAGGCTGGCACGCTTCCGTTGCCCCTTCTGAGCCCGACTCGAGGTTCCAGCATGTCTACATACCAACCCACTCCCCCCCCTATCACAACCGCTCATTGAACAAATAATTGCCCCTACTGCTGTTGTTTATTGCGAAGCAAACTTCGGCAACATCGATGGCAAAACCGCTAACGGCCTAGTTCGATCCTCAGAAAAATACACAATTCTCTCCGTTATCGACAGTAAAAAGACAGGACTCGATACCGGCTCGGTGCTCGACGGTGTGCCTAACGCCATCCCGATCTGTAGCGATTTAGCCAGCTCAATAGCACATGCTGACGCCATACCCGACTACTTCATCTTTGGCATGGCGCCTGCCAGTGGTATGTTGTCACCTCTCGAGCGCGGCGTGATACTTGAGGCCATGTCCCTTGGCATGAACGTGGTTAACGGTCTGCATGAATTCCTTAACGATGATCCTGTGTTTGCAAACGCAAGTGCTGCTAACAATGTGACGATCCTTGATGTACGCAGACCTCGTGCAAAAAAAGACCTGCGTCTGTTCAGTGGCAGCATCGACGAGGTCACCTGCCCTCGTATCGCGGTACTCGGCACTGATGGCGCCATCGGCAAACGCACCACTGCAACTATCCTAACTCGCGCCCTGAATGATAGGGGCATCAAAGCGGTGATGGTCGGCACCGGTCAAACTGGCCTGATTCAAGGCGCCAAATACGGCATCGCACTGGATGCCATTCCCTCACAGTTCTGCTCTGGTGAAATGGAATCCACCATTGTCGAAGCGTTCGAAGAGGAAGCCCCAGACGTCATTATCATCGAAGGGCAAGGCGCACTCAGTCACCCCGCCTACCTAAGCTCCACATTCATTTTGCGTGGCAGCCGCCCCGACGCTGTCGTGCTACAGCATGCACCAAAACGAGAACACCGCCGTGACTTCGAGACAATGCCGATGCCAACACCGGCTTCTGAGATCCATCTTCTCGAAACTTTTGTAGACACGAAAGTCATTGGCCTCACCATCAATCACGAGCACATGAGCGACCATGAAGTCACCAAGGCAATCACACTATATGAAAGCGAACTAGGCATACCTGCCACCGATGCGCTGACCCGACCAGACACTCGCCTGGTGGAGATGGTGTGCGCCGCATTCCCTGAACTAGAGAAAAAGTTGAGCGCACATGCTCAATGAGCGCCCCCCGATTAGAGATTAACCTCCACAAAATCCACCATAATGCTAGCATCCTGATCCAGCGTCTAGCTGCCCGCGGCATCTCTGTCACAGCTGTCACCAAAGCGACAATAGGATCGCCTGAAATTGCTTGCATCCTACTTAACGCGGGCATTAATACGCTTGGCGACTCACGTATCGAGAACATTGAAACAATGCGCCGTGCAGGCGTAGCAGCTACAATGAGCCTTATCCGCTCACCAATGCTGAGCCATGTTGCGCGAGCAGTCATCTACGCCGATATCAGTTTTAACTCCGAACTTGAGGTGATTCGCGGGCTTTCATCCGCAGCACAAAAGGCAAAGCGAAACCACGGTGTCGTACTGATGGTTGAGCTTGGCGACCTGCGTGAAGGAATCATGCCTGGCGATTTGGAGCAAACCGTACGCGAGCTGCTAAGCCTACCCAACCTCGTGCTCAAGGGCATCGGCACCAACCTAGCCTGCCGCAGTGGGGTCACACCCGACGACAGGAACATGACTGAACTCTCTACGCTCGCCGATGCGATCGAGGAAAAATTCAACCTGACGCTCGACATCGTCTCCGGCGGTAACTCACCCAACCTTAACTGGGCACTCGGCAACCACGACACCGGTCGGGTCAACAATTTACGTCTGGGTGAATCGATTCTGCTTGGTTGTGAACCGTTGCAGCGACTACCGATTGAGGGCTTGCACACCGATGCCATTACCCTGGTGGCAGAGGTGATTGAGTCAAAAGACAAACCATCACAACCATGGGGTAAACTCGGGCAAACTGCATTCGGCCAAAGAGCGCCACCTGCTGCCGATCAGGGTCGCATCACCCAGGCGATCCTCGCCATAGGCGAACAGGATACCGACCCTGGCGGCCTACAAGCACCAGCTGGAATCGATATTCTTGGTGCGAGCAGCGACCACCTGATCGTTAACTCAGGCCAATGCCATCAGCCAGTCGGCTCAGAGATCCGCTTCCAACTTAATTACAGCGCAATGTTACGCGCAATGACCTCCCCCTTCGTAGAGAAAGTTATGGGAGCCTATGATGGCAAGGCCATTACGTGTTAAAACTCTGAGGTCTTAAAAAAACATAAATCATCAAAGCCTCGGAAAAACCAAGGATTGTGGAACGCTGTAGCAACCCAATGTCAGCTTTAACCGTTTGAGCTAGAATCTTTATCAACAACATTATTTAAATGATGGTTTCTACTTCGGCGACAGCTTGTGGAGCACGAAATGGCCTATCCTAAAGTCAAAAATAAAATTGCGGACTCGTGGTCCAGCCAAGCACGAACCAATAGCCTGATTCTCATTGCAGCAATGTTATTCTTTGGATGGATCAGTGCACAAGATGTTAAACTATTGCTTTCATCTTGTCATTGGCAACCAATAGAAAGCCAGATTATCCAGTCAAAAATAAACAAAGGTAATCGAGGCGGTCCAGACTCCCCCTGGATTGAATTCCGATATACGGTGGATAAAAGAACGTATGCCAGTGATCAAGTTGATTTTGGTGAATGGTCTCATGGCGACGTCCCAACCTACATCAGCAACTTCCCCATCGGTAAAACGGTCACAGCCTACTACAACCCAGACAACCCAGAGCAAGCCGTGCTCAATAAAACAGGATCGCTGTTTGGTAACCTGTTGATGTGTTTGGTTACATGGGGCTTGGCCGCGATGACAATATATTATCGTTTTTTTAAGTTAGCGAAAAATTAACCTCTGCTTTTCATTGATAAAACTGATTACGCGAGTTAAATAGACAGCATCAATATCAGTCATTGCACAATATCCAAAAGGTATCTAGCGTGTTTAAATAAACTCTCAAAAAACATTTTCACAAGAAAATAACCCATAATCCATATTTTTTTAATGGCAACTTCAGTTTGGTAGCGGGTAAATGAACCTGAACTAATTCCGGCGAGATATGCAACTTAGAGGACAAAGGGAAGTTTGATCTCTATGGCAACAAAACACCCAGGCTGTGTGAAAACGTACATTAATGCATAATAATCTTCATCCAAGGATGGCGCGTATGAATGACCCTATTTATTGAAGGTGAGGTGCGAGGACAGACAACTCTTTTTCCAGAGTGCCTCGATGATTATGTTGCTGAAGATAGTCGATACACTCGACTTATCAAATATGAGCTTTAATACCAAGCCAGCTCAAACAGGAAGGCCATCCTACCACCCGTCAACAATGCTTAAACTCTACTTATATGGTTATTTAAACGTATACAGTCATCTCGTCGACTAGAAAGAGAAGCTAATCGTAATCTTGAGCGGATGTGGCTTCTTAAGAAGCTGGCTCCAGATTTTAAAACGATTGCTGATTTTAAAGCCACCGCTTTGGTTTACCGAGAATTTGTACAAATTTGTCATAGGTTAAGTTTTTTTAATGATCATTTTGTGGCAATTGATGGCAGCCGATTCAAAGCAGTAAATAGCCGCTCTAATAACTTTACCAAGGCAAAAATAAAAATACATATAGAGCGTCATGAGAAAAAAATACAAAAATATCTTAAAGAAATAGAAAGTGCTGACAGAAAATACACTCAGAGTTCAAAACAGAAGATCATGCGGCTTGAAACTGTCATTTCTGATTTTAAGGAAAAGATAACGAAATTAAACGACAGATTACTAGAGCTTCATAATACAAAAAACCAGCAAATATCTCTGATTGATCCTGACGCGCGATCAATGTCTACAAATCGATCCGGCAAAGGTATAATGTCCAGTCATCTATTGATACTAAACATCACCTTATTATCGCTCATGAAGTGACTAATATTGCCTCTGATCGAGGGTTGCTTTCAAAAATGGCAAAAGCCAGTATTTTCAACCTAAAGTGGCTCGACATAGACTACCCTGAAGACTGAATTTCGGCTGTAAATTTTTAAGCACCTGAAAAGTTGGTTGTTTTAATCTTAACCAAATGAGCTAGCAAGTTCACTCAGCTCGGCTAATGATGCGGATTCTTCCATTTTTAGGTTATTTTGAGTTTTCACACAACCTGGGTTCAGGCTTGTCATAGTAAGCAAACTGCCAACTGGCGGGTTTTGGATTTATGCTAACAAGGAACTGGGTGGCATCACCTGCCGCTAAATTCCCCCTTCTCTATCACAGCACACTTAGCTGCGATCATTCCCCAGATTTGTCTAAAACCAATTGCACTAATGAAGAGCTCATACGGTAGCCATGTTCAGCAAGCTTATCCATCATAGGCTTAACTGCTGATATCAGTTTTTTATTTTTCGCTTGTATCAAGATAGCCGCTGTCCCTGTCTGTTTTACACCATGTTTTTGAGCCGCTTTACGTCCTTTCCGTTCGTCAATTAATGCTATCCCATCTAAATGTAAGGCCAATGCTATTGCCTCTGATTCACCTTGGTCCAATAACTCGGCTAGTTGTACAAATACACCCGTTAAATTAACCTCGTGCATTACAATTATATCTGAGTCTATAGCATGCTTAATCGCCTGCGCCCCAGGCTTAGACAAATTTTTTATTGCTTCAGACATCACTGCAGGTGGAACAAAAACGCCTGTAAAAAGTTGCGGTAAAACAGGAAGTAAATCTAGCACTCCTAGTGCAATTAATGGCCCTGTATCTGCAACAACTATTTTATCGCTCATAGAGCTTCTAAATCTTCTAAAAGACTTTCTTCATTTTGATCAACAACATCAATACCCAAGACCGATAGCTGCATCAAAAATGATTCAACAGGCATTTTAGCTAGTTGAGCAGCTTTAGTCAGTGTCAGCACATTATCGTCAAATAGCTTGATGGCAACACTCACATGCACGCCTGAATTCAATAAATCATCATCAAACGGAACTGATAGAGAAACCGGTACATTCCGATTTGTGACCAGTAAGTATTCCCCTTCATTTGCAAATTTTGTCAATACTCCAGGGTTTTCTCTCAAAGCCCTAACGCCAATCGTTTTCATGACACCTCCCAATTCAATGTACCCCTATAAGATAGCACATTAAAATAGATACTAAAAACCAATTATAACTCATTGTTCTAAAGTGATTTTATAACGGCTTATCTGTGTCACTCAACCCGAATAATTACAAACATCGTTAATAATCCCACTGTTTCCCCTAAATTTAACGACCACCTAACGCCTCCTTATGATTCGCTTGTGACCATCAGGACAAATAACCCGACTGACCGCAGATCACTTGCAAGCGATATTTTTTATATACTTAATTTAGCATCAGCTGGGTAATTAATCTTTTTTCAAAAATATTTTTTGCCATTTTCTTGCTGTGATGCCTATGTCCTTTTCAACATACCCTCTTCATTTCGAGCAGGAACAAAGAACGCATTATACCTTTCTTAGTAAAAGTGAGCTTCTTACTATTTTTATTGTTTCCAAAAAAACGCCCAATACCCTCTGCATGTTACGACAGAGGTATTGGGCACAATTGCGCTTTTTTATCTTGATTTGATGGCCCTATCTTTGCGACCACCATTTATCGACAGACATTAATTCTCATACCAAATAACATAACGTTTAATACTGAATTGCATGCCTATTTCATTTCATTTTTGTGCACTGCTCACACCAATCATGTGCAACAGCGCATTTACTCAACATTATTGTTCAATTTACATAAAGAACTAGCCTTGCTGTTTCTGAAACCGGTGACCCTTCATGTCATTAAATTGGTTGCGTTGTTCAGGTGTAAGCTCTTGGCGTATTAAATGCTTCATTTCGGCCCTTTGCACCGTCATTTCGACAATGATTTTTGCTTTGGCATTTGCAAGTTCTCTCACTTTAGCGGCATCAAAGTTGTCAGAATGAATCTGCTGACGTAATGCCTGTTTAATGGCTTTAAGCTGCTGTCGATTGTCTTGCTTGCTGACTTTATGCTCACCTCTAATTTTTTCGATTACAGCACGCTGATCATCTGTTAAATTTAACTGTTTCACCCAATGCGACATTCTATCGCCGTTATGGTGTCCACGGTGATGGCCTCTATACTGACTATGATGCTGACCTTGACTAGCACCCTCATTGTTACCACACGCATAACTAACCCCCGTCGCTCCAATTGCTAACAAACTGCCGGCTAAAATAGCGGTAATCATTAATTTATTCTTTCTCATAATATTGCACTCTCTTTTAGTTAAGTAGAACCGGCTTCTTTGCCTTGAGTAGAAGTATGCCTACATTCACTGTAAAGTTGGGTCAAGTTTGGGTAAAGCAATGTAAAGGTTTGTAAAGACGCCCATTTCGCACCCAATATATGTCATCCTTTTATCATCCAATCTAAGGCTGAACGCCCATGACGAACCTACTTAGTCAGCACTGAAAAATAAGTTAAAATATTGAAATACATGATAAAACTGTCGAAATTGCATGCTCATTTCGACCAAAAAAGGTATCATTACTCTTCAGTTTCCGGTTGAAATGATGAAAAAATGTTAACAAAATCCCAAGAAGCTCACCAAGAGAATATATTCGGCACAGACATGCTGATGCAGCTTGACCCACAAGATCCATTGCTTAAATTAGCAAACATTATT
>JABHGC010000181.1 GCA_018672285.1 Methylococcales bacterium | reverse complement strand
GTTGAAGTCATTCCAATGGCTCGAAGTTATGTCGCACGAGAATTAGTTAAAATAGGCGGCAACCCTATTTGGCGAGAAGACTATGTCACCGATAATGGCTGCGATATTTTAGATGTGCACAACCTTGAGATCATGGATGCTAAAGCACTTGAAACACAAATCAACCAATTGGCTGGCGTTGTCACCGTTGGCTTATTTGCACACCGCGGAGCCGATGTTCTTATCTTAGGTTCAGATGATGGTGTAAAAACAATCATGCCTTAGTCATAAAGCATAAAAAGGCAGGCATAAAAAAAGGGCTTACGCCCTTTTTTTATATTCAAATTTAACTTATTTAGAAGCTTCAACCACTTCTAGCATCGCAAAATCTGACTCCTCTAGTGGTTCTGGTGGTTTTTCAGCCAACGGTTTTATTTGGCTACCACTCATTTTTGGTTCAAATGCTAAATAAACGACGAACGATACTGCAACTAATATAAACAAGGTAATGTGTTTCAACATATTACCCTAACCCCCTTTAGTCTGTTATTAACCCAGAATTGACGCTTGCTATTATGTGATGGGTCTAACTTATGCCTTGCTGTTATTGTTTTTAATAATTATATTCTAATATTAAAACATATCAAGCATTTGTTTTTTAATTTATCGATTAGATTTACTAATGCCTATCTAGCCACCTTCACAGACTAGCCCGTTTTAATATACAAACAGAGCCTAACCAAGGATGGCAGGCAATAAAATCAACGCCAAAACGACTATTCTCATTATAAAAGGATGTTTTCCATGCCACCATTTAGCACCTGATGGGTGAATGCCTTTGACCACTCATCACCTAAATGCTGCTTCACCATTTCAACCACAATGTAATCTGTCTCTAAAGCTGTTGCAGACTCATAACGAGACAACCCTTGCTGACATGCAGGGCAACTGGTTAAGATTTTTGCAGGCGTCTCATCAAACTCTAATAAATTACTTTTCAGCTCGTGCTCTTTTCGGTAACGCACTTGCGCTGCAATATCCGGCCGACTCACAGAGAACGTTCCTGCTTCCCCACAACACCGATCAGACATTTTCACTTCAGCACTCAACAACGTCTCTGCCACTTTAATAGAACTATATTGCTTCATTGGCGTGTGACAGGGTTCATGATATAGATATTTTTGCCCTTTATCTGGCAGAGTCAAACCTTTTTCAAAGAGATACTCATGAATATCCAGCAATCGGCAGCCTGGGAAAATATTTTCAAATTCATATTTAAGCAGCTGATCCATACAGGTTCCACAGGATACGATTACGGTTTTAATATCCATATAATTCAATGTGTTGGCAACACGATGAAACAGCACTCGGTTATCTGTTGTGATTTTTCTACCCTTAACCTCGTCACCGGAAGAGGTCTGCGGATAACCGCAACACAAGTACCCAGGTGGCAATACCGTTTGCGCCCCCACCTCATATAGCATCGCTAATGTTGCCATACCGACCTGACTAAACAACCGCTCGGAACCACACCCTGGAAAATAAAATACCGCATCAGACTCTTCTCGATTAGCGTCAGGCTTGCGGATAATCGGAATCATTTTGTTATCTTCAGCACCCAACATCGCTCTCATAGTCTTACTAGGTACGTTGTTAGGCAATGGTTTATCTAAAAAACGCACCACTTGTTCTTTTAAAATCGGTTTACCCGTGGTGCTTTTAGGAATGCGTTTAGAGCGAACCATACCCAAACTTTTAGCCCATTTATGACCAAGCCTTTGCCCCCAATACCCCATTTGAATCACTGACTTACGCATCAATTTAATGGTCGTTGGATCGGTTACATTCAAGAAAGCCATTGCCATTTTAGTGACCGCTTTGCTCTTGCGTTTGCCACTGTCATTTAATATTTGCCGCATCATTACAGTGACATCGCCAAAATCAATATTCACAGGACAAGGTGCTAAACAGCGGTGACAAACTGTACAGTGGTCGGCAACATCATTCATTTCTGCAAAATGATTAAGCGATATTCCTCGGCGCGTTTGCTCCTCGTACAAAAAAGCCTCAATTAATAACCCGGCAGCTAAAATTTTGTTCCGCGGTGAATACAGTAGGTTGGCCTGGGGTACGTGCGTGGTGCACACTGGCTTACACTTACCACAACGCAAACAGTTTTTGATCTCCTCATTCAGCGCGCCAAGATCACTCGCCTCCAGAATAAGTGCTTCTTGCTCTAGCAAACGCAATGATGGCGTATAAGCATTATCCAAACCGGAGCCTGGCATTAGCTTTCCTCGGTTAAACACACCATTGGGATCTACTCTAGTTTTGTATTCGGCAAAATGTTTTTTAATGTCATCATCTAAATAGCGAATTTTTGTAAGCCCAATACCATGCTCACCCGACACCACGCCACCAAGCCCTGTGGCCAACACCATGATTTCATCAACCACAAGTTCTGCAGCATGCATCATATTGTAATCATTGGAGTTAACGGGAATATTGGTGTGAACATTACCATCTCCCGCATGCATGTGAGTCGCGACAAATAAGCGCCCCGATAAAATGCGTTGATGAATATTTGTGATTTCTAAGCGGCTCGCCTCATACTCTAAACCCGCTAAAATATCACGTAACGGTGTTGCGACTTCACGGTGAAATGAAATCACCAACTGCTGCTCTAAAATGGCTCGCAGTATCCTAATATCTGATGATAGTCCATCCCCTTCCAACTCATTAGCAGGGGAAGTTAAATGTTCCAGAATAAACAACCAACGCGCTTCAATTCGATTAAGAAGCGATATGACCGCTTCTCTCTTAGCGATCTCAATTGAGTTTTGCTCATCAGAGTGCCCCGCAACATCATGTGCAGTTAACTCTTTAACAGTAGAAAAATACTGTTTTAATGCCTCAATCATGGATAGTTTATTCTTGATTGAAAGCTTTATATTTATTTCTTCAATACCCGCACTATATTCCGTTAGTTTATCCAGAGGTATAACAACATCTTCATTGATTTTAAATGCATTCGTATGCGCCGCGATGGCCGCTGTTCTCGCACGATCTAACCAAAACTGTTTACGGGCGCTGCTACTAACTGCAATAAAACCCTCTGCACCTCTAGCATTTGCCAGCCTAACCACATTAGATGCCGCCGTTGCGACGTCGTTTTCTTCATCGCCCACAATATCCGCAAGCAAAACCATTTTTGGCCGCTCACTTCGCGCCGCTTTAGTGGTGTAATTAACCGCTCTAACGTAACGTTCATCTAGGTGCTCTAAACCACTTAAAACGACGCCTTCTGTTTCATCAATATTGTTTTTCACTTCAACAATTGCAGGCACTGCGCGACCTAAATCCGCTCCAAAAAATTCTAAACAAACCGTGCGTTTAAAGTTAGGCATTCGGTGTAGAATAAAGACAGCAGAGGTTATGATTCCATCACACCCTTCTTTTTGAATGCCTGGTAACCCACCTAGGAATTTATCGGTAACATCTTTGCCTAAACCGACCTTTCTAAAAGATTGTCCCGGCATAACAAGGTAAGTGGCATCGCCAATGGTTGTTTTGGCATCTGCCTGATAACGCTGACAAGCAAAGGTCACTTCTGCTTGGTCATGGATTTTGCCCATATTGTGGTGCAGCCGCGTCACCTCTAACCATTCACCACTGGCAACAACCATCTTCCAAGAAACAAGGTTATCAAGCGTTGTTCCCCATAATACGGCTTTTTTTCCACCGGCGTTCATGGAAATATTCCCGCCAATGGTCGACGCATCTTGAGAGGTTGGGTCTACGGCAAAAACCAACCCTGATTTAGACGCCGCTTCAGAGACTCTTCGGGTAACAACCCCGGCTTCTACAGCAATTGTGGCGTACTCGCTATCGGTACCAGGTAACTGCTGTGTTTTCACTGACGCAACGTGAATTAATTTTTCTGTATTAATCACAACTGAGTCAGCATATAAAGGTACTGCACCACCGGTGTACCCTGTTCCACCTCCACGAGGAATGACGGTTAATCCTAACTTAATGCAAGCTGCAACAATGGCCTCGACTTCTTGCTCATTGTCTGGAGAAATGACGGCTAATGGAAACTCCACCCGCCAGTCAGTTGCATCTGTTACGTGAGCCACTCTCGCTTGCCCACTAAAATCAACATTACAACGCCGAGTAGCCCCTGATAACTTTGCTTTTAACTGCTTCCTCAATTGACGCTGCGATTCTAATCCTTGAGAAAATTCATCAATGGCTTTTGTTGCTTTACCTGCCAATGCAATGGCTTGTTGATTATCGTCTGAACGTCGTTGTATTTGCTCTATTCTGTGACGCATGGCACCAATGAGCGCTGCATTACGCTTAGGATTTTGCAGCATGTCATCCTGAATAAAAGGGTTACGAGAGATCACCCACAAGTCACCTAATACTTCAAATAGCATGCGCGCAGAGCGCCCAGTTTGCCTTGATGTTCGCAACTGGTTTATTAAGCCCCAAGCTTCTTCCCCTAAAAAACGCAATACGATTTCATGGTCTGAAAACGATGTGTAGTTATAGGGGATTTCTCGGATACGGTGACTTTCAGCGCTCATTTAACGTCCTATTGGGTGACTTTAACCACCAGATACGCACACTCGCATCATCACTGGTAGAAGCCATAAATCTGTTATTTCTGGAAACGGTGACATCTTGGCCGCACAAATCATGCGATTGGAACCGACGCTGCACAACACCTGTATTAGGGTCTATAAATAACACTGCACTGTCTGTCTGCCGGCTTATGGTGGCAAGCGATTGCTCGTTTTCAACCAACTGCATGTTACGGATAATACCCGCATGTTCTGTTTCGATAATGGTGAGTTTTTGCGCGTTAAGATCCCACTTAAACACATGAAACCAGCCTCCACCTAACAGCGTATCACCTGATTGGGTAAAGGTGAGTGTTCTGGCATCACTAGAGGGTGCTTCTAACTCAATAGATTGCTTTTCTTTTGGCCACAGCCATACAGAACCATCAAATGCGGATGATGCCACTGTTTGCTTTTTTGCAGACCAAGCAACCGCCCGAATATCACTGTTACGTGTCTGCCTGCTTTGGATTAATTTGAGTGAATCTAGTTGCCACATCCGTACAAAGCCACCAACATGCCCCGTCACAACTAAGTTATCGGCTTCACTAACCGCCATACTACGAACAGGCTGCATCACTTGACTACTGAGTAACAAAGCGCCTTCAGAAGTCCATACTCTAATAGAGCCATCGTAGCTTGCAGTGACCATCTTGCGGTCTTCAGCGATAAATTGAATACCCGTTATTTCATCTTTATGCGCTTGCCACTGTAGGCTTGCACTCCCATCTGGTATTACCCATAAACGAATAATGCCTGCCCAACCACCGGATGCGAGAACCGTTTCTTTGGCATTAAATTCAACAATACTGCCACCACCATGCGCATCTTCATGGATAATACTGGCAGGCTCAAAGGGTTTAACAAGCTCACACCCTGTCAAGGCACCAAGAAGCAATACATATCCACTAAGGGCGAATATTTTCACCCTTGTTACACCGCTACAAAGAAGACGATTCATTCTGCATCATCTCGGGTTTGTAAGGGATGGTAATATCAAAAAAACGAACTCGCTCGTCTTCTGCCGCAGACACAACAAACTGTCCATTTGGTGTAAAACGCACAGACGTGCCACAGTTATTATGTGGTGCTAGCTGCCGCGCCACTTCTCCCGTTTTAAAGTCAAACAACTGTACTCGAGCATCAGCAGAACAACCAATGGTCGCGTAATATTTGTAGTCAGGGCTAATATCTACAGAACTAAAAGCACCAATATGGCCAGTATCACGCATGGTTAATTGGCCACTGGTCACATCCCAGATGAGTAATTTCCAGCCACTGCCGAGTAGTTTTTGCCCGTCCCTTGAAAACCGCAATTCTGCGGCATCCCGACTTGAGCGTGTAATTTCCCGCGGTTTATTTAAGTCACTCTCAAACAATAAGGTTTGTCCACCGTCACCTGCTGATGCAATCACCCCTTTCGAGCTAACAGCCACTGCCATCACTGTTTCATCTGTTTCAAACGAGTTAATAAACTTCAGGTCGGGCAATGTATGTACCCGCACCGTACCATCTAGGTGCCCGCTAACAACCCAATTTTTACTGGCCAAAAAACCCAAGCTATTGATGGTTGAGTTTAACTGCAATTCGGTTGCTGTTACTGTGCCGGCCTGCAAGTCATACAGAATAATCTTACGGTCGTTACCACCTGTGATGAGTTTTTCATTACCCGCCCAGTGAATAGATTGAACTCTCCCTGCATGCTCCCAAAATGTCCATTTTTTTTGTTTGCCAGGGTAGCTCCATACGGTCACTTCACCTCGAACACTACTGGTGGCAAAATGCTGACCATCCGGTGAAAATTCTAACCCAGATACCCCCAATTGTTCTGCAGACGAAATTTCATGGGTCGGTAGTTGCACACCTTGAAATCCTGCACAGCCAACCAACCAAAGACAACTCAACAATAGCCAATTTTTCATATTTTCCCTCAATATTATTATTTTTAGTTACGACTCAGCACATTTAATACAGAATAAGCATCGCTCCAGAATCACCCTAAGGGGTGCCCAGGAATGGTGCTTTCACTTTCCTACTACAATTTGACGCAGAACCTTTAGACTTGATAGGTTGCTGATTTTTCAAGCTTTGCATCCCACCTTCGGAACGCCAACAGCTGCGACTGATAATCTCGCTCGGGTACTTTCTGACCAAGCTTCTGTAACAAGACTTCAGCAACCGCTAATAATTCCTCCTGAGGATAGCATTCTGCCTCGCTAAAATGAATAAACTTCAAGCACATAAAACCATTCAACCAATGCTGGAAATGCTTTTTAAAAGCCTTAAACGCTCGACTATTAAGCCGCATCCCTTGCACTTTGCTCAAAAATTGTTGTTGCTGCAAAAACGCTTGCATAACAACCGAAATCTCTGGGTATTTTTCAGGGTTGTGATAGACCCACTCAACCGCCAAGTAAAGTTGTTTTAGATCCTCAAAAGCTTGAAATGGCATTGTTAAATAACCTTCTTTATCACCTTCTACCCATTGTTCAATCGCTTTTCCTGTACCAAAAGGCACTCTATTAGAATACCGGGTTGACGGGTAAACCATGGCAGAGATGCTAGCCACCTCGCCCATTCCTCTGAGTTTCTGTAAAAAATAAAAATCTTCACCTGCTTGCCGGCGATTCATGCCCCCACTTTGAGCGTAAGCCTTTGTCGTCACGACGATACAAGAACCAATGGTGTACATTGCATAAGGAGACCCAGCGTATGCTAGGGCATTTTGGTAGTAGCGCAAATACAGCTCATAGCGAGCAATTCCTTGATAAATGGGTTCATCGAGTTCACCCGTCAATGCATGAGCAAATTGACAGTGACCCGCAGGCATTTTTTTCGATGCAAATGCTGATTGAACCTGCGTAAAGTAGTCTAGGGATACGGTGCAATCTGCATCTAAATTCAATAATAATCCATGTTTTTTAATTGACTCAAATCGCGCAGTCGCCAGATCTAACCCAATTTTTCTAGCAAGCCCTAC
>JABHGC010000274.1 GCA_018672285.1 Methylococcales bacterium | reverse complement strand
TCTTCCTTGTCATCGTCGGAGTCGTCCTTGTCCCCTTCAGCATCTTCCTTCTCATCGTCTGAGTCTGATTTATCCTCTTCGGAGTCATCTTTATCATCATCAGAATCATTTTTATCACTCTCTGAGTCATCTTTATCATCAGAGTCATCTTTATCATCAGAGTCATTGTTACTTTCTATGTCATCGCTTTTATCACGATCAACGTCTGGAGTGGTGATTCGCTGCTTACTCAAAGAAATACCACTAGAGCTTGGCAACGCAATCTCATTTAGCAACTCAGACAAGTCTTCTGACTCAACAATATCGATGGTAATATCATCAAAACTAGGTTTTTCAAAAGCACTTACACCACCCGAGACACTGTATAATGCGGCAATAATCGACAATTGTAATATTTTCTTTGAATGTTTCACAGTTAACTCCGGTAAACCTAAACTAGCCCAGGGATGTAAAGCGTTCTACGCACAGTTGAGCTTCCATAGACATTTATTTTTATTTTGAATGTTTTTACTTGCTTGCCATTAACCAGCTTTGCGATTAAGTCTTGCTTCACTCTACCTCTTGCAATCAGTGGCAGCGTTAAGCGATTAGCCCCTTTTTTCAATGCCGTTTTCCAACGAAGTGACTTACCTTCAAACCCTACAACTTCAAGATGTTCAGGAATTTCAATAATAAATTCAGCTTCTTTATAATGATCTGGCGAATTGAAAACCAACTGTATATGCTTGCTTTGATTCTCCTGCAACTCAATACTCACATCTGCGATACTGCCTGTTGGCGCTGATATCGGCTCATGAAATATGGTCAGCCACATGATAAATAAGGCGGCAATCGCACCGCCTAAGCTTGCAGGAATCCAGTTCTGCTTACTTGAAGACGTATTGAGACGGCTAAATGCTCTTTTCTCAAAGCCAGCATCAGGTTTTGGAACAGGGATATGTCGTAATAAATTACCAATCCTGCTCGCATACTGATATTGCGTTCGGCATGCAGTACAAGAGATTAAGTGCTCTTGTATGCCGGCCATTTCGGCCTCACCTAGTGCTTCATCTATAAAAGCATCAATGTGGTTATGTGTGTCGTTACAGTTCATGTTTGATGACCTCTATGGGTTAACACGAAATTGCTCTGAAAAAGGTTCCACCTCTGTCAAAATTTCTCTTAATTGTTTCCGTGCTCTGTGCAATCGAGATTTTAAGGTGCCTAAAGGGACGTCGATTTCTCTACTGATATGAGTCAAGGTGTGCCCTTCCATATCATGCAAAACAATGACCACACGATACTCCCGGGTTAATTCTTCCAATGCCTGTTGCAACCGATCTAATGACTCATGACTGGATGCTTTTTCTAATGGGTCGTGATTGAGTATGTCGGTATGTGTTTGCTCATCCAACCAGTCCGATTGATCTACTGGGGTACGCTTAGATTTACGCCAAGTATCAACAAATAAATAGTACAAACTTCGCAGCAGCCACGTCTGTAAACTCTTGATCTCATCTAGCTCAATTTTTTTGCTATAGGTGTTCGCAAGCAGCTCTTGCACTAAATCCTCTGCATCGTCTTTCGAGAGGGTGAGCCGGTACGCCCGTTGATATAAAACGGTTAAAAAAGGGGTAATGGCGCGCTCAAATTTCTGTTTACGCGACCACTGGAATAGATCAATAACACTCATCTATTTAATTATACATTGTTAGAGTATTTGCCTCGGGATTGCTTCGCTTTCCCAGTATAAAACAGTCTCACTGGTCTGCTGAAAGGCCATTTTTATCACAAAATCAAATTCACTGTCTGTAGGTTGCCCTAAAATTCTTTGAGCATCATTATCGCTACCTTGTGATACTTGGCTAATGGCATTCATAATTTCACAATCTGTTAATTTCCTCACCCTGGAGCGCCCCTTTTTTATCGTTATTACTTGTTTAACGACAGTTCAGTTAAAAAGGTTCCCTGAATTCGTATGATAAGTGCATGACCTCTGGTCGTAGCTAAATAAAAACACCTATAGAGTAAAGTAAGACTCAGGTGTAAAGTAATAAGCTACCAAACACATTACAGAGGCCAAT
>JABHGC010000270.1 GCA_018672285.1 Methylococcales bacterium | reverse complement strand
TTGTTGGAAATAATATTATCGCCGAAGCAAAAATAGGCGGGATAACACCTGCCATATTTAATTTAAGCGGCAAATGACTGCTCTGTGCAGCATACAATTTACGACCCTGCTGACGCTTAGCATATTTTACGGTTATCCTTCTTTGACCTCTTTCGACAAAAACAACAAATGCCGTAACACCTATAGCCAAAACAAATAAGAATAAAACCATGATCGGTGACAAAACATCATTACTAGCCATACCTAACGTACTGCCAATAGCAGATGGAAGACCTGCCACAATACCAGCAAAGATAAGTACCGAAATACCGTTACCAATACCACGCTCAGTAATTTGTTCTCCAAGCCACATCAGGAATATTGTACCCGTTACAAATGTCACAGCAGCGATAAAAATAAACTGTGACTCACCAATACCAGGTAAAACGACGGACCTTCCACCTGCAGCTGAACCCGTTAGTGAAACAGCAATACCTACCGACTGGAAAGTTGCCAAGATAACGGTGCCATATCTTGTGTACTTAGAAATCTTCCGCCTACCAGACTCACCTTCCTTTTTCATTTGCTCAAGGGTCGGGATGACAGCTGTCATCAACTGCATAATAATAGAGGCAGAAATATAGGGCATTACACCTAATGCAAAAATACTTAAGCGCTCTAAAGCACCACCGGAGAACATGTTAAACATACCAAGAATTGTTTTTTCTTGTTCTTCGAAGATTTGAGCAAAAGCAATTGAGTCTATGCCTGGAACAGGGATGTAAGTACCGATCCTGAAAACGAGTAACGCCCCCAATACAAAAAGGAGGCGTTGCTTTAATTCATTCGCATTACTTAACCCACCAAGCGCACCAACACCTGATGTAGCCATTTATGACTCTACCTTTCCACCAGCGGCTTGAATCTTAGCTAAAGCGCCTTTTGTAGCACCAATGCCCTTCAATGTAACTGACTTAGTTACTTCACCAGAATCAAAAACTTTTGCTGAAGTGGTTGTATTTTTAACAACACCTTCACTGATCAATACAGCCAGATCAATAACATCCGCTTCGATAGCATTCAGCTCAGACAATCGAATTTGAGCAGCAGACAATGCTTTTCGTGATCTAAAGCCAACTTTTGGCAACCTACGATGCAAAGGCATCTGACCACCTTCAAATCCAATCATGACACGGCCACCAGAACGTGACTTTAAACCTTTGTGACCACGACCACATGTTTTACCTGTGCCACTTCCAACCCCTCTACCTACGCGCTTAGAAGGTTTTCTTGAGCCTGCAGTTGATTTAATTGTATTCAGATCCATTTTTTTAATACTCTACATTCAGTAAATATGAAACTTTATTGATCATGCCACGGTTACTTGGTGTATCAATAACTTCCACAGTATGCCTAATTCTTTTTAAGCCCAAGCCAACAACGCAAGCTTTATGCGATCTTAAACGACCACTTGTGCTTTTCATCAAAGTAACTTTGATCATATTCTGTACTTCACTCATGACAGTCCCATAACCTCATTAACAGATTTGCCACGCTTCGCAGCGACAGATTTAATATCAGTCATTTCTTCTAAACCACGAACAGTAGCACGCACTACATTGACTGGGTTATTAGAGCCAATGCATTTAGCAAGTACATTATGAACACCAACAACATCAAATACAGCACGCATTGCACCACCAGCAATTACGCCAGTACCATCTGAAGCAGGTTTCATAAATACTTTTGCAGCACCATAACGCGCGGTTATTGGATATTGCAATGTATGATTCCGAAGCTTAATGACTTTCACATTTTTCCGAGCTTGCTCTAACGCCTTTTGAATAGCTATTGGTACTTCACGTGCTTTTCCACGACCAAAGCCAATTTTACCATTTCCATCACCAACGACTGTTAACGCGGTAAAACCAAATTGACGACCACCTTTAACAACTTTTGCTACTCGACGAACCGCAACAAGTTTTTCAATTAGATCGCTTCCTGATTGTTCATTTGGATGTGCCATAATAATTCCCTAAAAATTCAATCCAACTTCACGAGCAGCGTCAGCTAAGGCTTTAACACGACCATGATATTTAAAACCCGAACGATCAAAAGCAACCTTATCAACACCTGATTCTTTAGCACGTTCCGCTATTAACTGACCGATTTTCTTTGCAGCTTCAATATTACCAGTGTTTTTCAACTCAGCCTTTACATCAGCTTCGTTTGTTGACGCAGAGGCAACAACACGGTCAAGGTTTTCGTCAAATATCTGTGCATAGATATGTTTAGATGAGCGAAAAATGGTTAAACGTTTTATATCCAATCCACGTATTCTCATACGTGTTTTTTTAGCACGTCTTGCTCTTGGGTTTGTATTAGTCTTATTCATACTATGCTCTATTTCTTCTTAGCTTCTTTGAGGGAGACATGTTCATCTGCATAACGTACACCTTTACCTTTATAAGGCTCTGGTGGTCGATATTTTCTGATCTCTGCAGCGACTTGACCAACTTTTTGTTTGTCAATTCCTTTAACAACGAGATCAGTCTGTGAAGGCGCTTCAATCGTAATACCATCGGGTGCAGTATATTGAACAGGGTGTGAGAAGCCTAAAGTCAGATCAAGGATAGATCCCTTAACTTGCGCTCTATAACCAACACCAATTAGCTTCAATTTCTTCTCAAAACCTGTACTCACACCTACAACCATATTATTGATCAGCGCTCTAGTTGTACCAGCTAATGCCCATGTTTTTTTACTTTCATCAGATACTGACAAGCTTATAACACCCTCTTCATTAGACACACCAATCGTCTCTGGAAAAGAATGTTCCAATTGTCCATTACTGCCTTTAACAGTAATACTTTGCCCACTTATAGTTACGTCTACGCCTTTTGGCAACGTAATTGGACTTTTTGCAACTCTAGACATAATCTAAAACCTTAATTAAACAACAAAACAGATTACTTCACCACCACAACCTAATTGCCTTGCGGTTTTATCAGGTATAACACCTTGTGAAGTAGATATGATTGCAGTTCCTAAACCATTCAATACTTTAGGCAGCTCATCTTTAGACTTATACACGCGCAGACCAGGCTTGCTTATACGTGTGATCGTATCAATAACAGGTTTACCTTCGAAGTACTTAAGATCAACTGTTAATTCAGGCTTCACACCATCTTGAACACTATAACTTAGAACATAACCTTCATCCGCTAATACTTTAGCAATATTCACTTTAGCTTTAGAAGAAGGCATAGTTACTGATTTTTTAGTCGCCTTCTGGCCATTTCTAATTCTAGTTAGCATATCCGCTATTGGATCTGACATACTCATATTATTTCCCCTACCAACTAGCTTTTACTAAACCAGGAACATCACCGCGCATTGCAGCCTCCCTTAGTTTATTACGACACAAACCGAACTTACGATAGACGCCATGTGGGCGCCCAGTAATACTACATCGATTACGGTAACGAGAAGGCGAGGAATCACGCGGCAATTTATCTAGCTTAAGCTGCGCTGCATCTTTATCTTCATCGCTTGCATTTAAGTCTTTAATAATCGCCTTATATGCATTTCGTTTCTCAGCATATTTTGCAATCAATTTTTTGCGCTTAATATCACGCTGAATCATTGAAACCTTAGCCATAGAATTAACCTTTAAATGGGAAGTTAAACAACTTTAGCAGCTCTAATGCTTCATCATCTGACTTAGCAGATGTGGTGATAGCAATATCGAGCCCTCTGAGTGTATCAATTTTATCAAAATCGATTTCAGGAAACATAATCTGTTCCTTAACACCCATGTTGTAATTACCCCTACCATCAAAAGATTTAGGGCTAAAACCACGAAAGTCTCTTATTCGCGGTATAGAAATAGAGATTAAGCGATCAAGAAATTCATACATACGGTCATTACGCAAAGTAACCTTACAACCTATAGGCCAGCCCTCACGAACTTTAAAACCAGCAACTGATTTTTTTGCTTTAGTTACAATCGGTTTTTGACCTGATATTTTTTCCATATCAGATGTTGCAAATGCCATGACTTTTTTGTCACCTAGCGCCTCACCGACACCCATATTAAGGGTTATCTTAGTGATAGTAGGAACTTGCATTACCGTTTTATAGTCAAACTTTTTTTGTAGCTGCGCGACGATTTCGTCTTTATACAGCTGCTTTAACCGCACCATGATTTCTCTCTACTCAATTAATCTAAATTTTCGCCATTAACTTTAAGGTAGCGGACTTTTTTTCCATCATCAGTCTGCTTAAAACCTACACGACTCGGTTTCCCTGAAACTTTATCGAAGTGCATGATATTTGACCTATGAATAGGCATTTCAATATCTTCGATACCACCTTGCACACCTGCATTTGGATTTGGTTTAACGTGTTTCTTAGCCATATTAATTCCATCTACAAGAATTCGATCATTCTCGAAAACAGTTTTAACAGTGCCTTGTTTTCCCTTATCTTTACCTGCAGTGACTAATACTTCATCACCTGTCTGAAATTTTTGCATGACGCTACCTTTTAAAGTACTTCAGGAGCTAAGGATATAATCCTCATAAACTGTTCGTTTCGTAGCTCTCTAGTAACTGGCCCAAAAATACGGGTACCAATTGGCTGACCTTGACCATTCAACAAAACCGCAGCATTATGATCAAAACGGATAATTGACCCATCAGGTCGTCTTACACCTTTTCGTGTACGAACTACAACTGCATCATAAACATCGCCTTTTTTGACTTTGCCACGTGCGATTGACTCTTTAATACTGACCTTAATTACATCACCAATACCAGCATAACGTCTGTGTGAGCCACCTAGTACTTTAATACACATAACTGACTTAGCACCGCTGTTGTCAGCAACGTCTAATCTTGTTTGCATTTGAATCATTTTTTGACACCCTACTCGGAAGGTCGGCTATTATAACCCTATCCTTCAATTTTTAACAACTTCCAAGACTTAGATTTTGAAATTGGTCGGCACTGTTCAATCGTTACCGTATCACCAATTTTGCATTCATTAGCCTCATCATGAGCATGATACTTAGTACTACGTCTCACAACTTTTCCGTATAGAGGATGTGTTACTTTACGCTCAACAACAACAGTAATGGTTTTATCCATTTTATTACTGGTTACTTCACCCCTTACTGTACGAATTATCTTGCTTGATTCATCGCTCATTAGTTTTCTCTCAACTTTTCGCCAATTACAGTCTTAACACGAGCTATATCATTTTTAATCTGTTTAGCAATATGCGTTTGATTAATTTGACCAGTGGCTCGTTGGATCCTATTGTTAGCTCGCTCTTTACAAAGCTCAAGTAAGCTTACATTTAAATCATCAAGGCTTTTTTCACGTAGTTCTTTAGCATTCATTACATCAAAGTCCTCTTAACAAAGGTTGTTTGGACGGGGAGTTTTGCTGCTGCTAATTTAAAAGCATGGGCTGCTTGCTCTTCAGTGACACCAGCGATTTCATACAAAACTCGACCAGGCTGGATTTGCGCCACCCAATATTCAACATTACCCTTACCTTTACCTTGACGTACTTCTAGTGGCTTTTTAGTAATCGGTTTATCTGGAAAAATGCGAATCCACAATTGACCACCACGTTTAACATGACGTGTGATCGCACGACGTGCAGACTCAATCTGACGAGATGTGGTACGACCACGAGTTGTCGCTTTTAAAGCAAACTCACCGAAACTGACACTATTACCAACGGTAGCCAGCCCACGGTTTCGACCTTTCTGCTGTTTCCTAAATTTTGTTCTTTTAGGCTGAAGCATGATAATTCTCCATTAATGCGAATACGTTTATTTTTTGCCAGACTTTTCAGGTTCTTGCATTCCTGGCAAAATTTCGCCCTTAAATATCCAAACTTTCACGCCAATAATACCGTATGTAGTATTTGCCTCAGCAACACCGTAATCGATATCAGCCCTTAATGTATGTAGTGGTACGCGACCCTCTCTATACCATTCAGTACGTGCAATTTCGGCTCCATTTAAACGACCAGCTAAATTCACACGAATACCTTGTGCACCAATACGCATTGTATTCGTTACCGCTCGTTTCATTGCCCGTCTAAACATGATGCGCTTTTGAAGCTGCTGTGCAATACCTTCAGCAACTAATGTCGCATCAAGTTCAGGCTTTCTAATTTCTTCGATATTAATATGGACCGGTACACCCATCATTTTAGAAACAACTTTTCTAAGCGCTTCTATATCTTCGCCCTTTTTACCAATAACAACGCCTGGACGCGCTGAGTGAATGGTAATATTGGCTGTTTGTGCAGGCCGATTAATTTGAATCCTACTCACAGAAGCATTCATTAGCTTGCTTTTTAAGTACTGACGGACACTAAGATCTGTCAGCAATTTATCTGAATAGGTAGATGAATCGGCATACCATTTAGACGTCCAATCTTTAACGATTCCAAGTCTAATGCCAGTAGGATGTACTTTTTGGCCCATTTTAAATATCTCTTATTTATTCGTTATTCGTCAGCAACTGCGATAGTAATATGACTGGTTCTTTTAAGGATTCGACTAGCGCGACCTTTCGCCCTTGCCCGAATACGCTTAAGAGTTGGCCCCTCATCGATAAAGATCGTTTTTACTTTCAACTCATCAATATCAGCACCATCATTGTGCTCAGCATTCGCGATTGCGGATTCTAGCACTTTTTTCACAATACTTGCTGCTTTTTTTGTGCTGAATTGCAATAACTCAACCGCAGATTCAACCTGCATGCCTCTAACTTGGTCAGCAACGAGGCGACATTTTTGCGCAGAGATGCGCGCGTGCTTTAACTTAGCTATCGCTTCCATAATTGAATCCTACTTTGATTTTCTATCACCAGAGTGACCTTTAAAGGTCCGGGTTAAGGCAAATTCGCCCAATTTATGACCAACCATATTTTCAGAAATCAGGACTGGGACATGTTGACGACCATTATGGATCGCAATTGTCAGACCTATCATATCTGGTAAAATCATTGACCGACGAGACCATGTTTTAATGGGCTTTTTACTATTTTCTTCCAAGGCTTTATCCACTTTTTTGACCAAATGATGATCAATAAACGGGCCTTTCTTAATTGAACGTGGCACAGCTTTCTCCTAATTAATCCTATTTACTCTTACGTCTTCTAACAATCAACTTATCAGTCATCTTATTAGAGCGAGTTTTATAGCCTTTGGTTGGCATACCCCAAGGGCTAACAGGATGTCTACCACCAGATGTCCGTCCCTCACCACCACCATGAGGATGATCAACAGGGTTCATAGCAACACCACGAACAGTTGGGCGCACTCCTCTCCACCTGGAAGCGCCAGCTTTTCCTAATGAACGAAGAGAATGCTCAGTATTCCCAACTTCGCCAATCGTCGCTCGACACTCAGAACGTACTTTCCGAATCTCACCTGACTTCAGACGCAAGGTAACATAATCACCATCACGAGCAAGTATTTGCACAACTTGACCTGCACTACGAGCTATCTGAGCACCCTTTCCAATCTTAAGCTCAACGCAATGAACTAAAGAACCAACAGGAATGTTTCGAAGCGGCAAGCTATTCCCTACTTTTATTGGTGCGTCTTGACCTGAGACAACAGTCATACCTGCAACCAAGCCTTTTGCAGCAATGATATAAGACTTCATTCCATCAGCATAGGCCAATAAAGCAATATGAGCACTTCTGTTTGGATCGTATTCGATGCGCTCTACTCGAGCTGTCACACCATCCTTAATTCGCTTAAAATCAATTACTCGATATTGTTGCTTATGTCCGCCACCACGATGCCGAGTGGTTATGCGTCCCTTATTGTTTCTACCGCCAGTTCTCTTTTTAGGTGCGGTTAAAGCCGCAAGAGGCCGTCCTTTATATAAATCAGGAGTACTTACTTTAACGACAAAGCGTCGACCTGGAGAGGTTGGTTTCGATTTTACTAAAGCCATCTTATTTCATCCGTATCTATTTAAAAGCCAGCTTATGACTGACCAAAATCTAAATCTTTACCTTCAGGTAAAGTCACATAAGCTTTTTTCCAATTCCCACGCTTACCGAGGTATTTTCCCGAGCGCTTAGACTTACCCTTCACATTCAAAACGCGAACCGCAAGAGGATCTACTTCAAACAACAAATTAACTGCAGCAGATATTTCTTTCTTGCTCGCATTTTTTAAAACTTTAAAAACAACCTGGTTATTCAACTCAGCACATATAGTCGATTTTTCAGAAACATGCGGTGCAATAATGATAGATAATAAGCGTTCTTGGTTCATTTTAGTGCCTCTTCCATTTTGCGGATGGATGCTTCTGTCATCAGTATCTTTTTTGACCCAACTAAGCTAACAGGATCAATTTGATTTACATTGATCACATGAACATTAGGAATATTTCTGGAAGCGAGTGAAATATTTTCATCATCTTTGTCCACTACAAACAAAGCGCTCGTGACATTCATCGCCTGCAATTTCGCAGAAAAATCTTTAGTCTTTGGTGCAGAAACACCAAGTTCTTCGACGGCAAATAGGCGCTCTTCTCTAACAAGCTGAGATAAAATGCACTTAATGCCCTTCCGGTACATTTTCTTGTTTATCTTTTGTGCATAATCACGAGGTTTCGCAGCAAATGTAACACCACCTGTCCGCCAGATTGGAGAGCTGCTTGTACCTGCACGTGCTCTACCTGTACCTTTTTGACGCCAAGGTTTCGCCCCACCACCTGATACTTCAGAACGTGTTTTTTGAGCTTTAGTACCAGCACGACCACCAGCTTGGTATGCAGTGACCAGTTGATGAACCAATGTTTCATTATACTCAATAGAAAATATTGAGTCATCCACACCAATTGTTCCAGCGACTTCGCCATTCGCTGCACTAACCAAATTGAGATCCATTGGTATTCCTTTATCGTTTAATAGCTTGTTTGATAACGACATTGCCAGATTTTGGCCCCGGGATTGCACCCTTCACCAATAGCAGACCTTTTTCATTATCAATTTGTGCAATTTCTAAATTCTGGGCTGTACGCTGTACATTCCCCATATGACCGGCCATCTTCTTACCCTTGAATACACGACCAGGAGTTTGACATTGACCAATTGAACCAGGCGCCCTATGAGAGATAGAGTTACCATGTGTCGCATCTTGCATTTTAAAGTTATGGCGCTTAACACCACCAGCAAAACCCTTACCTTTCGAGGTGCCGACAACATCGACTTTATCGCCAACTTCAAACATTTCTACCGATAAAACTTGACCTAATGAATAACCATCAGAAGATTCAAGCCTAAACTCTTTAATAAAATCTCCAGCTTCAACACCAGCCTTTGCATAATGACCTGACAATGGCTTGTTAACACGAGAAGATTTTTTTGACCCATTAACGACTTGAACCGCAGAATAACCATCTACGTCCATGCTCTTAATTTGTGAAATGCGATTATTGTCAACCTGTAATACAGTCACTGGAATAGATTCTCCAGATTCTGTAAATATACGAGTCATTCCACACTTTTTACCTAGCAATCCTACTGACATATCTAAACCCTACTCAAAATACGCTTAATTCAGTTTAATTTGAACATCAACACCAGCAGCTAAATCAAGCTTCATTAGCGCATCAACTGTCTTATCTGTTGGATCAACTATATCCATTAGACGTTTATGTGTTCGAATTTCGTACTGATCTCTCGCATCTTTATTGACATGCGGTGATATCAGAATTGTAAAACGCTCTTTTTTTGTTGGCAATGGAATAGGCCCCTTCACCTGAGCACCTGTTCTTTTTGCTGTTTCAACGATTTCTTTAGCGGATTGATCTATCAATTTATGATCAAATGCTTTTAACCGTATACGGATAACTTTTTTACTCATTACAATTACTCGATTATTTTAGAAACAACACCAGCACCAACTGTTCGACCACCTTCTCTAATCGCAAATCTTAAACCTTCTTCCATCGCGATTGGTGCAATCAGTTTCACTGTTACCTTGACATTATCACCAGGCATTACCATCTCGATATCCTGTGGCAAATCAACTGCCCCCGTAATATCTGTTGTTCTAAAATAGAACTGTGGACGATAGCCATTAAAGAATGGTGTATGTCTGCCACCCTCATCTTTACTTAATACATACAACTCAGCTTCAAAATGCGTATGTGGGTTAATTGTTTTAGGATGAGCCAAAACCTGACCACGATCAACATCTTCACGCTTGGTTCCACGTAACAAAACACCTACGTTGTCGCCAGCGACACCTTCATCAAGTAACTTACGGAACATCTCAACACCGGTACAGGTTGTTGTCACAGTGTCCTTGATACCAACGATCTCTATCTCTTCGCCGACTTTAACAACACCACGCTCAATTCGACCGGTTACAACAGTACCACGACCTGAGATTGAGAACACATCCTCAATAGGCATTAAGAACGGCTGATCAATATCACGCTCTGGCTCTGGAATATACGCATCCATCTCCGTAATCAATTTTATGATTGAAGGAACACCTATATCACTTGTATCACCCTCAATTGCTTTCAGTGCAGACCCGATAACGATTGGTGTATCGTCTCCTGGAAATTCATACTGATCTAACAATTCACGAATTTCCATCTCGACTAATTCAAGAAGCTCTTCATCGTCAACCATATCCGCTTTATTCATATAAACAACGATGTATGGCACACCAACTTGACGTGCTAACAAGATGTGCTCGCGCGTCTGAGGCATTGGGCCATCAGCTGCTGAACAGACCAAGATCGCGCCATCCATTTGTGCCGCACCTGTAATCATATTCTTCACATAGTCAGCATGGCCTGGGCAATCAACATGTGCGTAGTGACGAATCTCTGATTCATACTCAACATGTGCTGTCGCAATCGTGATACCACGCTCACGCTCTTCTGGTGCATTATCAATTTGATCGTAAGCTTTGAATTCGCCGCCTTGCGCTTCTGCCATAACCTTCGTCAAAGCAGCCGTTAACGTCGTCTTACCATGATCAACATGTCCAATGGTTCCCACATTCACATGCGGTTTATTACGTTCAAATTT
>JABHGC010000269.1 GCA_018672285.1 Methylococcales bacterium | reverse complement strand
TGCTGGTATGTAACACAAAATCGACATCATTAAGTTGAGTGTTGTGAACGTCTTTCCCGCCATAAATACAGAGGGCTTGAATGTCCTGCAGCTTAAGTTGCAGCTCTATATGTGGACTGTCTGGGCAGTCATCGCGATAAAGCTGGAGTACTTTACTATTTGGGTTTTTCCTATTTTCAATCCAGGTATCAGCAAGTTCGTAGGTCAGTTGTTCGTCTTTATTCCAGGCGATACAGGCTTGCTTTGCCCATTGGCTACCAAGCAATGAGGGTGGTTCAGCCGCATAGGTTGGGCTGAAAACAAATAAAGGGATGAGCAATCGTAATTTCATGTGCATGCAGACGCCCCTGATTAGTTAAATATTAGTATTTACTAATTTTATATGAGCAGTCGTGAAGGTTCAAGTTTAAGTGGGTATTTAAAGTTGTGACATCATTGTATTTGCCGTAGAAAGCGCGGTGTCTATTGTGTCATCAAGCACCGTGAAGTGGCCCATTTTTCGGCCAATGCGAGCTTCAGCTTTGCCGTAGAGGTGCAAGTAGCCTGTGGGGTGCTGCAAAATATGTTGCCAGTAAGGCGCGTTTTGATCATGCCATACATCACCGAGTAAATTTTTCATCACCGCTGGCGTGTGTTGTTTGGTTGAGCCTGGAGGTAAGCCACACATCATGCGGGCTTGTTGTTGAAATTGAGAGGTGAGGCACGCATCCATTGTAAAGTGACCGCTGTTATGAGGGCGAGGTGCCATTTCATTGATTAATAAGCGGCCATCTTCTGTGACGAATATTTCAACGGCCAGTACACCAACATAGTCTAGTGAGTTAGCAAGCTGGGTAGCCATTTGGCGGGCTTGTTCAGCAGTGGCGTCACTCACTCTTGCAGGGGCGATGGTGGTGTCGAGAATACCATTGATGTGAATATTTTCTGCAATGGGGAAGTAGCCAATCTCACCCTGGGCATTTCGGCACAAAACAACGGAAATTTCTTTGGCAAGAGCAACCCGTTCTTCGAGTACACAAGGGCGCTTCTCTAATTCGTCAAAGGCTTTTTGTAGGCCTGCTTCATCTTCAACGACTATTTGCCCTTTGCCATCATAGCCAAGGGTCGAGATTTTTAGAATGCTGGGCTGTTGGATGATTGACCACGCTGAGGCAAGGTCATCAGCGGTTTCAATCACGGCAAAATTAGCTGTTTGTAAACCCGTGGATTGAATGTGATTTTTTTCTAAAATGCGGTTTTGTGCAATGGCCAATGCTTTTGATGAAGGATGTACTGGGCAAAATTGCTCTAAGAACTCCACAGTGCTCACGGGGATGTTTTCAAATTCCAAGGTGATGGCATCACAGCGTTCGGCAAAGGCTTTGAGGGCTTCTTTGTCATCAAATTGGGCGCTGAGGTGTTCGGTAATATCCGCAGTAGGGCAGGTGTCGGCAGGTTCAAAACACAACACTTTATAGCCCATGCTTTTAGCGGCAAAGGTGAACATTTGTCCGAGTTGGCCACCGCCGATCATGCCAAGGGTGGTGTTGGCAGGTAAAATCATAATTGACTGATATCGAGTTCTAGACCAAGTACGCGATCTGTTTGTGCTTGGCGGAATTGGCGTAAATTGGCTTGAATGGTCTCATTGTGGTTGCCCACCATGGCTGCTGCAAATAGTGCGGCATTAGTTGCACCCGCTTCACCAATGGCAAAGGTGGCGACAGGAATGCCTTTGGGCATTTGAACAATTGAAAGTAGTGAGTCCATGCCTTTCAAGTTACGTGAGGCTATGGGGACACCGAGTATCGGTAGGTGGGTTTTGGCGGCAAGCATACCTGGTAAGTGGGCTGCGCCTCCTGCACCGGCAATAATACATTGAATACCTCGGCTAGCGGCTTGTTCTGCATGGCTATAAAGTAAATCAGGGGTGCGGTGTGCGGATACGACTTTGGCTTCAAATGGAACACCAAGTTGTTTTAATTGTGTGGCTGCAAGTTGCATGACAGGCCAGTCGCTATCACTGCCCATGACGATACTAACAATAGGGTTTTCCATATAGGGTGCCGTTATGTGTAAAACCGGACTTTTTATTACGTTTGGGTTAGAAATGCAAGTATTTAATGATATTTTGATAGCGGAAAAAAGAAAGGCCCATCATCCCTGATGAGCCATAAAGTGGGGCGGCACTCCTGCCAAAATGCCCCGCTGCACATAAGGCTTCCTAGCCTGAGCAGTCAAAAAAAGCGGGTTCACACATCCTTGTAGTGAACCCTAGGAGAAAAAGGTGGGCCAAGCTGGCTTAGCTTATGCCCTAAAAAAGCGGGTTTGCTCATCCATGTATCAAACCCTAGGAGAAAAAGGGTGGGCCAAGCAGACTTAGCTTATGCCCTAAAAAAGCGGGTTCGCTCATCCATGTATCGAACCCTAGGAGAAAAGGTGGACTAAGCATCCATGCTCAAGTCCGTAAAATGGTATACAAGCTAGTCCCAGCTGAGCGCGCCTCCCGTTTGATATTCAGTGACTCTGGTTTCAAAAAAGTTTTTCTCTTTTTTCAAGTCCATCATTTCACTCATCCAAGGGAATGGGTTGGTGACACCTGCATATTGCTCTGGAAGACCGATTTGAGTCAGTCTGCGGTTGGCGATAAATTGTAAATACTCACTGAACATTCCCGCATTAAGGCCTAGAACCCCTCTTGGCATGGTGTCGATGGCATAGCGGTATTCAAGTTGTACCCCTTCATGGACCATATTGATGATTTCTTGTTGGAACTCTTCGGTCCAAAGCTCGGGGTTTTCAATCTTGATTTGGTTAATCACATCAATACCAAAGTTCATGTGCATGGATTCATCTCGCATGATGTATTGGAACTGCTCAGCAGTACCGACCATCTTATTACGACGACCCATAGATAAGATTTGGGTGAAGCCGACGTAGAAGAAAATACCTTCAAACACCACATAAAAAGCGATCAAATCGCGTAATAAGCGTTGGTTGTCTTCAATGCTGCCAGTGTTGAATTCCGGGTCGCCTAAGCTTTGGGTAAAGGGGAGTGACCAAGCTGCTTTGTCGTGAATAGAGGGCACCTCACGGTACATATTAAAGACGGCACCTTCATCTAAGCCTAATGACTCAATGATGTACTGGTATGCATGAGTATGGAGTGCTTCTTCCATTGCTTGGCGCAGTAAGTACTGACGGCATTCAGGGTTAGTAATGTGGCGGTAAACAGCCAGTACCAAATTGTTGGCAACTAAGGAGTCTGCGGAAGCAAAGAAACCTAGGTTGCGAGTGATGATTAAGCGTTCATCATCGGTTAATCCGTTAGCGGACTTCCACAGTGCGATATCTGCCGTCATGTTGATTTCTTGAGGCATCCAGTGGTTAGCGCAGGCATCTAAGTATTTTTGCCATGCCCATTTGTATTTAAATGGGACGAGTTGGTTTAAATCTGCTCTACAGTTGATGATTTTTTTGTCATCAACGTGGATGCGAGAGGCACCCATGGTCACTTCTTCAAGACCGGTTGCGGCTGTAAGGTTTTGTGTTGACAAATCGTTAGGGGTGGATTGCTGCCAGTTTAACATTTTGAATTTCCTTATTATTTTTTATTGTTGTCGTTATTTTTTGTATCAATTTATTGACAAGCTTCACATTCAGGGTCGTTGATGGAGCATGCTTGTGGTGGCTGAATACTCACCGCGTTTAAGGCGCCATCTGTGATGGTGGACTTCTCTGTGGAGGTCGCACCCAGACTTCTTAGGTAGTAAGTCGTTTTAAGGCCTCGTGTCCAAGCTAGGCGATATAAATCGTCTAATTTTTTGCCCGAAGGTTGAGACATGTATAGGTTGAGTGACTGCGCTTGGTCGATCCATTTTTGCCTACGTGAAGCCGCTTCAACCAACCAAGATGAATCAATCTCAAAAGCGGTAGCAAACAGTGCTTTTAAATCGGCAGGAATTCGGTCAATTTGAGCAACGCTGCCATCGTAATACTTAAGGTCGTTGACCATGACTGAGTCCCACAAATTTCGTGCCTTTAGTGCTTTCACTAGGTGCGGGTTGACCACGGTAAACTCACCCGATAGGTTCGATTTCACAAAAAGGTTTTGGTAGGTCGGCTCGATGGACTGAGAGACACCGCAAATATTTGAAATCGTGGCTGTAGGCGCAATAGCCATCGTGTTGGAATTACGCATGCCATGTTGCTCAATACTGTGGCGCAAACTTGACCAGTCAAGTTTGCTGCTGGTGTCGACTTCTAAATATTGCTGCCGATAATCTTGTAGCTTGGTAATGGAGTCGATAGGTAAAACACCTTGGCTCCAAAGCGATCCTTCATAACTTGGGTATTTGCCACGTTCTTGTGCGAGTTCACAAGAGGCTTTAATGGTGAAATAGCTCACCGCTTCCATGGATTGGTCGGCAAAAGAGATTGCTGAATCCGATGAGTAAGCAATATTTTGTAGGTATAGCGCGTCCTGAAACCCCATTATCCCAAGCCCGACTGGGCGGTGTCGTAAATTAGATTTACGTGCTTGAGGTACGCTGTAGTAATTAATGTCGATGACGTTGTCGAGCATTCGCATGGCTGTGTTGATGGTTTCTTCCAGCATTGGCATGTTTAAGCCATTGCCATCAACGTGAGCAGGTAGGTTGACGGAACCTAAGTTACAGACCGCAATTTCTGACTCAGAGGTATTTAAGGTGATTTCAGTGCATAAGTTTGAGCTATGCACCGTACCCATGTGTTGCTGAGGTGAGCGAATATTACAAGGATCTTTAAATGCCATCCAAGGGTGGCCCGTTTCAAAGATTTGGGTCAACATTTTGCGCCATAAAGCAATCGCAGAAACACGTTTGTAGGGAGTAATCTCTCCGGCATCAGCTTTTGCTTCATAAGCCAAGTAGGCTTGCTCAAACTCGTCGCCAAATTTGTCGTGAAGATCAGGCACCATGTTGGGTGAAAATAACGTCCACTCGGCACCTTCAAACACGCGCTTCATGAATAAGTCTGGCACCCAGTTAGCGGTATTCATATCATGTGTACGGCGACGATCATCTCCGGTGTTTTTGCGTAGCTCTAAGAATTCTTCGATATCTAAGTGCCACGTTTCAAGGTAAGCACAGACTGCCCCTTTGCGTTTACCGCCTTGATTCACCGCAACAGCCGTGTCACTAGCGACTTTCAAGAAAGGAACGACACCCTGAGATTTACCATTGGTACCTTTGATGTGAGCGCCTAAGGCGCGGACTTGTGTCCAATCATTGCCTAAACCGCCGGCATATTTCGACAGTAAAGCGTTGTCTCGCATCGCACCATATATGGCGCCTAAATCGTCAGGGATAGAGGTGAGGTAACAACTAGACAGCTGTGGCCTCAGTGTTCCGCTATTAAATAGCGTGGGTGTTGAGCTCATGAAGCGGAAGCTTGAGAGCAGTTCATAAAACTCAATGGCCTTGCCTTCGCGGTCTATCTCATCCACAGCAAGGCCCATTGCTACGCGCATAAAAAATGCTTGAGGTAACTCTATCCGAGTGTCATCGCAGTGTAGAAAATATCGGTCGAATAGGGTTTGTAGCCCTAAGTAGTTGAACTGGTGATCGCGGTCGGACACCAATGCTTGGCTGATGCGATTAAGGTCAAATTGGAGAAGCTTAGCATCAAGCAGTTCATGCTCTACGCCAGCTTTAAGGTATGTGGTGAAGTACTCAGGGTAGAGTGCTTGCATACCTGCTTGGTCAGTTGTAGTGACCTCCATGTCTAAAAACATTAACGCGTCACTGCGTAATGTGTCTAACAATAGTCTTGCCGCAACATAGCTATAGTTCGGCTCTTGTTCAATGAGGGTTCGGGCGCTCATAATAAGTGCTTGAGTGACATCTGACTCATTGACCCCATCAAACAGATTTTTCAGTGTTTCTGTTAAAATTTGCTCTGCTGAAACGGCTTCCAATCCTTGGCAAGCTTCTGTGACGAGGTGCTCTAACCGCGCTTCATCTAGGGGGTGTAGTGACCCGTCACGTCCTGTGACTTGTAATAATGGTGTGTCTGCTGGCTCATCAGCAACATCCTGTTGTCTGGCTTGAGCGCGTTCGTTTCTATATAAAACGTAAGCACGGGCGATTTTATGTTCACCACCACGCATGAGAGCTAACTCTACTTGGTCTTGAATGTCTTCAATGTGAACGGTGCCACCTGTCGGCATCCTGCGTGTTAATGCTTCTTCAATTTGGGTGGATAGTGTTTCGACCGTTTCATGAATGCGGCTAGATGCAGCTGCTTGGCCGCCTTCAATTGCAAGGAACGCCTTGGTCATTGCGACTGAAATTTTGCTTGGGTCGAAAGCGGTCAGTTTGCCGTTACGGCGAATCACATAATAAGTACCAGGGGTTGTTTGTGTCGCAACAGGGGATAAGGCTGCGCTATCAGACGGAATGGTAGGGTAGGTGGTTGGGGTAAATTTACCAGAATCTAATTCCATTATTATTGCCCTTTATGTTGTTATTGTTTGGGTGTTTGTTGTCTGTGTAAACACTATAGGGTGTGTGTCGCTTTATCGTCAAGCACAAGATGTCGTGGTTTGTGTGGATAGTAGTTTATTTAGATGGGGATACCCTGTGGATAACTATTTGTAATAATTTGAAGGGTGCTGCTAGGCCTAATCTGGGCATTTGTAGTGAGGTGGATAAGTCATAAAACGCAGAAAATGAACTTTTTCGGCCAATTGGCCTCATAAATTGAGCAATTGCCGGCAAAACAGAAAAGTTTATTTGGAAAATTATAACTAATTAGTATATGATTATTTTCTTCTTTTGTTGCGTAGATGCGACATCTATTGAGAAATTTAATGGTAAGTGTTTGAATGTGGGCTAAATCAGCTTGCTACTGTTTTTCCAAGCGTGGTAAATATGAAAAACACCGCAACATATAAATGTTTTAGCCTATACTCATTGGTACCTATATAAAGGCTATATTTAAGGAAAGGGTTTAGTTTGAATCAGGTTGATGATAATGACATCTTAGTTCGGGTAAGAGATCTCCATTTTCAGCGGGGCACTCGTCCAATTTTCTCTGGCGCGAATATCGACATTCAACGTGGGAAAATTACCGCGATCATGGGGCCAAGTGGTACGGGTAAAACAACCTTATTAAAGTTAATCGGTGGGCAGCTTAAGCCAACGCAAGGGGCCATTGAATTTGAAGGTGAGAACATCCACCAATTGAGTCGGTCTAAACTGTACAAATTACGTCGTAAAATGGGCATGCTTTTTCAAAGTGGTGCACTACTGACAGATATCAGTGTATTTGACAACGTGGCATATCCTATTAGGGAGCATACTAACTTACCAGAGAGCCTTGTTCACCATTTAGTGCTGATGAAGCTACAAGCTGTGGGCTTACGTGGTGCACGACACCTGATGCCGAATGAATTATCAGGAGGTATGGCAAGGCGGGTAGCATTGGCTCGTGGTATTGCTTTAGACCCCACTATGATTATGTATGATGAGCCATTTACAGGACAGGATCCTATTTCAATGGGTGTTTTGGTGCAGTTGATCAAATTGATTAATGATGCGTTGGGCTTAACCAGCGTAGTGGTGTCGCATGACGTACAAGAAACTGTGTCGATTGCAGATTATATCTATTTAGTCTCTGGAGGGGTCGTGATTGAACATGGTACTCCAGAGCAATTAAATGCGTCGACAAGTGAGTGGGTGCAACAATTTATGCAAGGGTTGGCCGATGGCCCTGCCCATTTTCATTATCCAGCCGAGACATATCTGGATGACTTACAAGCAGGGGTGAAATAGGCGCATGGTTAATCCAGTGCAAATGCTCGGTCGGAGTGCGTTAACTTTTTTTGAAAGGCTAGGTCGGGCGCATCTATTTTTGATGGATGCGTTATGGGGTTTTTTCAGTATGGTCATGCGCCCAAGATTGTTAGTGCAGCAGTTGTACTCAGTGGGTGTCTTGTCATTTTTGATTATTTTAATTTCGGGCTTATTTGTTGGTATGGTATTGGGCCTTCAAGGGCACTACATTTTATCTAATTTTGGCGCTGAGGAAACTTTGGGTGTTTTAGTTGCTGCCTCATTGGTTCGGGAGTTGGGGCCAGTTGTTGCAGCATTACTGTTTTCAGGTCGTGCCGGTTCTGCATTAACTGCGGAAATTGGTTTGATGAAGGCGACGGAGCAACTCTCTGGCATGGAAATGATGGCAGTAGACCCTATGCGCCGTATTATCACGCCTCGGTTGTTTGCCGGTATTCTTTCTATGCCGTTGCTCGCGGCCATCTTTAGCATGATGGGTATCCTCGGTGGTTATTTTGTTGGTGTCGGTTTGCTCGGTGTGGATGAAGGTGCATATTGGTCGCAAATGCAAAGTAAAATCGATTTTAGTGCTGACATTATTAATGGTGTGATTAAAAGTTTTGTGTTTGGTGTGGTGGTAACCTGGATTGCAGTGTTTGAAGGTTATGATTCGATACCAACTTCGGAAGGGGTGAGTAGGGCGACGACAAGAACCGTTGTTCACTCGGCATTTGCCATTTTAGGATTAGATTTTGTGTTAACAGCACTGATGTTTGGTTAACAGCACTTAACGTTTGGGAGTTTAAGCGGTGCATTCAAGAATAGTAGAAATAGTAGTTGGAATCTTTGTTGCGATTGGTTTAACCGCATTGTTTTTTTTAGCGATGAATGCCAGTAATTTGGCAAGCTACTCAGGTGATGAAGGTTTTGAAATTGTCGCCCGATTTGAAAACATTGGTGGGCTGAAAGTGAGGTCTCCTGTGGCAATGGCTGGCGTAAAAGTGGGTTCTGTTTCGAATATTCGCTATGACATTAAAGATCTTGTCGCCGTGGTGACCATGACAATTGATGCTGAATACTTAGGTGAGAAAAAAGACATTTTAGACGAAAATGATGTTAAGCAGGCAGTTCAGTTTAGTCAGCTTCCAAGTGAAACGTCAGCCAGTATTTATACCGCCGGTCTGCTAGGTGAACAATATATCAGTTTGCAGCCATTTGAAAGTGCAGATGAGGAAGATGAACCATATATGGCTGTTGGCGGTGAAATTGTTACTGTGAACAGTGCACTGGTTTTAGAAGAAGTTATTGGTAAATTGGTATTTAGCATAACCGAAGGTGGTGGTGATTCGAAAGATGAATAGGCAGCATTTACAGGGTCTAGTGAAGCTGGAGTGGTTGAGTAAATAGAGTAATCAATTGAGGGATTGAAATGTTAAAGCGAATAACTGCCGTATTGGCAATTTGGATGTTTGCAATAGTGTCTGCTTATGCGACACCTGCAGATGAAGCAAAAAATATTGTTAAACAGACGGCAAACGATGTTTTTGCTGCCATTGAAAAAGACCGCGCGCTGGTGGATGCAGATGTTAATCATTTGTATTCATTGGTTGGTAGTATTGTTATTCCTCATTTCGATTTTGGTAAAATGTCTCGGAAAGTGGTTGATAAAAAAACGTGGAAAGCAGCGTCAAAAGAATTACGGGCCGAGTTTATCCAGGCGTTTCGAGCATACTTAGTGAGAACGTACTCAACGGCTTTAATTAAGTTCGATATCGATAAAATTACCTATGATCGCCCTAGAAAGAATGGCAAGTACATTCTTGTGAGAACAACCGTCCATTTAAAACGAACAACACCTGTACCCATTCAGTATCGCTTGTATAAGAACAAGAGCAAAGAGTGGAAGGTGACGGATATTGTGGTTAACGGAATTAGTTTAATCACCAACCGTCAGGGTACTTACAAAAAAATTGCTCAGAAAAAAGGACTTGCAGGTTTGATTGCTGTGTTGTCTAAAAACTCAAAAAGCTAAAGGTTAGACTTATGGCGCAGTTGGTTGAAAAAGGGGATGGTAAATGGGGCTTAAAGGGTGAACTTACCTTTGAAACAGTGCCCGCGCTATTGCCTTCTGTCAAAAACCTCATGCAAGGTTCTGCTGTTATTGTCGATCTAGAAGATGTGACTCGAGCTGACAGTGCCGGTTTGGCTATGTTGTTAGAGTGGGTGTTTTTGGCTAAAAAGAAACAAATTGAAGTGACATTGACGGATTTATCGGTACAGCTTTTAGCCATGGCAAGAGTCAGTGGTTTGGATGAAATTTTACCAATACAATCCCATTAAACCCTGAAGGACGTAATAATAAGAATGGACAAACTCATCATCACTGGAGGCGGCCCGATACATGGGGGCGTGCGTATCGCAGGCGCAAAAAACTCGGCTTTACCTATATTAGCCGGTACCTTATTGGCCAGTAGTCGAGTGACGATTAAAAACGTACCACACTTGCATGATATTACCACGACGATGGGTTTGTTAGGTCGTATGGGTGTTGAGTTGGTATTAAATGAAGGCATGGTGATCGAAGTTGATCCAACGACCATTCAAACGTATAGCGCACCCTATGAATTGGTGAAAACCATGCGGGCGTCTATTTTAGTGTTGGGGCCATTGGTTGCACGTTATGGGGAAGCTGAGGTTTCTTTGCCGGGTGGTTGTGCTATTGGTCAACGTCCCGTGAACCTTCATTTGGAAGGCTTGCAAGCGATGGGCGCAGAAATTAATGTTGAGAATGGTTATATTCGAGCGAAAGCAAAACGTTTGAAAGGGACTCGTTTAGTCTTAGATTTAGTCACGGTCACAGGTACCGAGAATCTAATGATGGCAGCAGCGCTTGCAGACGGTGAAACCATTATTGAAAATGCCGCGCGTGAACCTGAAGTCGTTGACTTAGCAAACTTCATTAATGCGATGGGGGGCAAAATCTCGGGTGCAGGAACCGACACTTTAGTGATTGAAGGCGTTGAAAAGCTGAACGGTTGTGAATATAGCGTCATGCCAGATCGAATTGAAACGGGCACGTATTTAGTGGCTGCAGCAATGACCGGTGGCAGCATCATGGTCAAAGATACAGACCCAACGATCTTGGATGCCGTTTTGCTTAAGTTAGAAGAAGCAGGGGCAACCATTGAAACCGGTGACGACTGGATTTCACTGGATATGAAAGGTAAGCGGCCAAAAGCCGTGAACATTCATACCGCACCTTATCCTGCGTTCCCAACAGATATGCAGGCGCAATTTGCGGCTTTAAATTGCGTTGCTGATGGTGTTTCAACCATTAAAGAAACCGTTTTTGAAAACCGTTTTATGCACATCCATGAAATGCAGCGATTAGGTGCTGATATTCAGTTGGAAGGTAACACGGCGATTATTCGAGGGGTTGAGCGTTTGACTGGGGCGCCAGTGATGGCAACCGATTTGCGTGCGTCTGCAAGCTTAGTGATTGCAGGCCTTGTGGCTGAGGGTGATACAACGATTGAGCGCATTTACCACATTGATCGCGGCTATGATTGTATTGAAGAAAAGTTTTCCTCGTTAGGGGCGACCATCGTCCGAGTACCAGAATAAAGTCCAATCTTTTTAACCTTTCTTGATGAAAATTTTGTTGTTTCCAGTCAATTCGATACAATGGGTCGCTTATTGAACTGGAAAGGACTCATCTCGCGCCATGACAAACAACAAAATCACCATTGCGCTGTCTAAAGGGCGTATCTTCAAAGAAACGCTTCCCCTTCTAAAGCATGCTGGCATTGAGCCAATTGATGATATTGCAACCAGTCGAAAGCTCATTTTGCAAACCAATCAACCGAATGTCCAATTGGTGATTATCCGTGCGTCGGATGTGCCAACGTATGTTCAATATGGTGCTGCTGATGTTGGTGTGGCAGGTAAAGATGTGCTTTTAGAGCATGGTGGCCAGGGCTTATATGAGCCACTGGATTTAGAAATAGCCAAATGCAAACTCATGACAGCAGGGCCTGTAGAGTTACCTGACAATGAGCCGCCTAGGCTTAAAATTGCCACCAAATTTATCAACGTGACTAAGGCGTATTACGCCAGCATTGGTCAGCAAGTTGAAATCATAAAATTGTATGGCTCTATGGAGCTTGCGCCTTTAGTAGGTTTGGCTGATCGCATTGTCGATGTGGTGGATACCGGGAATACGTTAAAAGCGAATAAATTGGTGCCGATGGAGCATATTGCTGATATTAGCTCCCGCTTAGTGGTCAATACAGCATCGCTAAAAATGAAGCATGCAGTGATTAAGCCCTTTATAGATACCCTTAGAGAAGCAGTTGAAAACCGGCGCTAAGTCGAGGAAAAAAACATGTTAGATATCAAACGATTGAATACCCAAAGTGCAGATTTTAAAGCAGAGCTTAAAGCGGCTACCGCCTATGAGGCTGATGATAATTCGCAAGTGGTCGCAACCGTGCATTCAATTATTGAGCAAATTAAAGCGCGTGGTGATGACGCTTTAATTGAATATACCAATCAGTTTGATGGCATGAGTGTCAACAGTATGGTGGACCTTGAGTTGCTGCCTGGGCAGCTGAAAGCCGCTTACGATGCCTTGCCGAACGACCAGCGTGAAGCCTTGGATTTATCTGCAAATCGCGTGCGCGCCTACGCAGAAAAACAAAAAATGTCTTCGTGGCAGTATGAAGAAGCTGACGGAACGGTGCTTGGGCAGCAGGTTACACCGCTTGATCGCGTGGGTTTATATGTCCCTGGTGGGAAGGCAGCTTATCCATCGTCTGTATTGATGAATGCTATTCCTGCTCATGTTGCAGGCGTTGAGGAATTAATCATGGTTGTGCCAACACCTTCAGGCGAAACCAATGCGTTGGTTATGGCAGCGGCCCATGTTGCAGGTGTAACGCGAGTCTTCACCGTTGGTGGCGCGCAAGCAGTTGCAGCGCTGGCGTATGGTACACAAACAGTACCGCCAGTCGATAAAATTGTAGGGCCAGGTAATATTTATGTGGCGACAGCAAAAGGCATTGTGTTTGGCGATGTTGGCATTGATATGATTGCCGGCCCCTCTGAAATATTGGTTATCTGTGATGGCTCCACTGACCCTGATTGGATTGCAATGGATTTGTTTTCTCAGGCTGAGCATGACGAGTTGGCGCAATCGGTTTTGATCTGTCCTGATGCTGACTATATTGAAAAGGTACTGGCCAGTATTGAGCGCCAATTGCCGACCATGTCTCGTCAGGAGATTATTGCCAAGTCTCTTGCTGATCGCGGTGTCATTATTCAAACAAAAGACTTAGGTGAAGCCATGGACGTTGCTAATTGGGTGGCACCAGAGCACCTAGAGTTATCAATTAAAGATCCTGAAGCATGGGTGGGCAAAATCAAACATGCGGGTGCCATCTTTATGGGAGCGTATACAGCAGAAGTGTTAGGCGACTATTGTGCAGGGCCTAATCACGTATTGCCTACCGCAAGAACTGCGCGGTTTTCATCACCGTTGGGTGTTTATGACTTTCAGAAGCGCACCAGTATTATTCATTGCTCCGCTGCGGGTGCTAAAACACTCGGAAAAACCGCCTCAGTGATGGCGCACGGGGAAGGTTTGACCGCACATGCAGGTTCTGCAGAGTATCGAGTGAAAGCGAATGGTTGATGCGGTTAAGCGACTGATTAAGCCGCAAATTCAAGCGCTGAGTGCTTACCATGTGCCCAATTCTGATGGCTTAATTAAGCTGGATGCGATGGAAAACCCATATTCGTGGCCGGAACAAGCGGAAGCACAGTGGAGGTCGGTTTTTGCTGATCCCGAGGTCAACCGTTATCCTGACCCAAGTGCAACCGAGGTGCGGCAAGCACTGAGAGAGGCAATGTCGATTGCGGATGATCTTGATATTGTTTTGGGTAATGGCTCTGATGAAATTATCCAAATGATTTTGATGGCAGTCAATGGGGCTGCGGGTGTGTTAGTGCCAACACCGACTTTTGTCATGTATGAAATGATTGCTCAATTTTTTTCCATACCCTTTTATGGTGTGCCACTGACAGAAGATTTTGAGTTAGACCTGCCTGCTATGCTGGCTGCCGTTAAAAAGCATCAGCCAGATGTGATTTTTTTAGCTTACCCCAATAACCCAACAGGGAATGCCTTTGTTGAGGCGGATGTGAATGCCATAATTAAAGCTGCCGATGGTTTGGTTGTGATTGATGAAGCCTATGCCCCGTTTACAGACGTGTCTTACCTGGAAACATTGTCACAGTGGGATAATGTTGTGGTGATGCGAACGGTCTCTAAAATGGGGTTGGCAGGGTTGCGGTTAGGCTACTTGGTCGGTCACCCTGATTGGATTGAGCAGTTCGATAAGGTTAGATTACCGTATAACATTAATGTGTTGACGCAAAAAGCGGCTGTAATTGCCCTGTCGCATCAAAGTGACTTTGATGAGCAAGCGATGAAAATTCGTGAGTCACGCCAACAGTTAATGGAGGCATTGTCTGAGTTGCCCATCAACATTTTTCCAAGTGAAACCAACTTCCTGCTAATACGCATGGCTGATCATGAGCAAGCTTTGAGTGTGTTTGATGGGCTGAAACAAGAGGGTATTTTGATTAAAATTTTATCTCGCCCAGATACACCTTTGGTAGGGTGCTTGCGAGTAACCGTTGGTTCTGAACCAGAAAATACGGCTTTTTTAGCGGCGTTTAAGCGCCATTTCTAAGGGCTTTATTTTAGCCTAATTAGCTGGCCGCTCTGCTGCGGTGATCGTAACGCTAAATGTTTTGCTTTCCCGTACACCACTTAATTTAATGGATTCTCCGGGTGGCGTGTTCGATACCTTAATTAAAATGTCGTAAGTACTGTTGGCAGGCTCATTATCGATGTGGGTAATGATATCGCCCTGTTGCAATCCTGCTTTTGCTGCGGGGCCTCCGGATAAAACACCTTCAATGATGGCGCCTTTTAGTTCGGACACGCCGAGGATCTCAGCCATTTTGGGGGTTAAAGTCATTGCTCTAACGCCTAGCCAACCACGAACCGTTCGGCCATGTTGAATAATTTGGTTGAATACGTCGTAAGCAAGATCAATTGGAATGGCAAAACCAATCCCTTGGGAGCCACCTGTCTTGGAGAAAATGGCGGTATTAATGCCAATGAGTTCACCTAGTGGGTTAATGAGCGCGCCACCAGAGTTGCCAGGATTAATGGCTGCGTCCGTTTGTAAAAAATTCTCAAAGGTGTTGATACCTAAATGGTTGCGGTTAGTTGCACTGATGATGCCCATGGTCACGGTTTGCCCTACACCAAAAGGGTTGCCAATGGCCAGGGTGACATCGCCCACTTGAATAGGGCGGAGCATGGAAAGTGCGATGGTGGGTAGGTGGTCAAGTTCGATTTTTAGGACGGCAAGGTCGGTTTCTTTATCGGTGCCGACCACTGTGGCTTGTGTGCTGCGACCATCGAATAAAGTGACGTGAATTTCGCTAGCACCCTGAATGACGTGCAAGTTGGTGAGTAGGTAACCTTGCTCGCTGATGATGACACCCGAGCCTAGGCTACTTTGTTTTTCTTGACGCACTCTCGGAATGAGCTTCCAGGTAAACTCATTAAACTGGGGAGCCTGAAGGATGGGGTTAAGTGCTTTTTCGACAATTTTTTCAGAGTATACGTTGACCACTGCGGGGGCGGCACTTTGGACGGCTTGGGCGTAGGAAAAAGTACCTTCGGTGGGTAGTGGGGTGGCTGATTGTACGAGCTGGACGGTCGCTTGTTTACTTTGTTTGGCGAGTAAAGGCCAAATGACGAGTGTGATCGCCGCAAAAAGAAGGCCAACAATGACCGATTTGGTAAAAAATAGGGCTGTATCTTTCATAGGGGGTCTAAGTTTGTAATTGCCAGACACCATAGCGACTCGATCTGCAAACTGCAACTGCTGAATGCGCGAGTTGGGGAAGTAGGTTTTGTTAATATTGGTTGGATTGAATGCAGTCATTTACTTACAAATGTGATAGAATCTCGACCGGAGTTTTTAGATGCGCTTTTTCTGATATGTATTTAGGGGTGCAATCTTCAGTAGGAAGTTGATTTCTACTGCTAAACTAAAGAGATTCAAATAATTTTGGGTAATTTCTTTTATTGATCTTGAAACATTCAGGAGATATTCATGGGTAATGATGGCGCAGATAACAGTCGCCGCCGATTTCTCACCAATGCCACAAGTGTTGTTGGTGCAGTCGGAGCAGCATTTGTTGCAGTTCCGTTTTTATCGTATTGGCAACCAAGCCAGAAAGCATTGGCAGCGGGCGCACCGGTAGAAGCGGACTTCGGTAAATTAGAGTCTGGAAAAATGATGGTTGTAAAATGGCGAGGCAAACCAGTTTGGATTGTTAAGCGTACAGCTGAAATGATTGCAGATATTAAAGCGGTAGATGGTGAAGTAGCCGATGCGAACTCAAAAGTTGAAGAGCAGCAGCCAAAATATTGTCAAAATCAATTGCGCTCTATTAAAGACGATGTCTTTATTGCTGAGGGTATTTGTACCCACTTAGGGTGTTCTCCTACCTTTATGCCTGAGCCTGGTAATACACCTGTTCAAGGTTGGAAGGGCGGCTTTTTCTGTCCTTGTCACGGATCTCTTTTTGATCTGGCTGGTCGGGTATTCTCTGGTGTACCAGCTCCGACGAACTTGGTTGTGCCGTCGCATTATTACCTGAGTGGTAGTGATACGAAGGTGCTTATCGGCGAAGATAAGAAGGAAGCTTAATTATGGGTGTCTTAGTAAAAACAAGAGACTGGGTAGATGAGCGGTTCCCTTTGATGGATACCTGGAACAAGCATCTTGCTCAGTATTACGCACCAAAGAACTTTAACTTTTGGTACTACTTTGGTTCGTTGGCGTTATTAATGTTGGTCAATCAGATTTTGACTGGCGTTTGGTTAACTATGAACTATAAACCTGATGCAGAATTAGCGTTTGCGTCGGTTGAATTTATTATGCGTGATGTTGAGTGGGGATGGCTCATTCGATATATGCACTCAACAGGTGCTTCTGCATTCTTTATTGTTGTGTATTTACACATGTTCCGAGGCTTGATGTATGGTTCGTACCGAAAGCCACGTGAATTGTTGTGGATTTTCGGCATGTTCATCTATGTTGCTTTAATGGCTGAAGCCTTTATGGGGTACTTGCTACCTTGGGGGCAAATGTCTTATTGGGGTGCACAGGTTATTATCTCACTATTTGGCGCGATACCATTTGTGGGTGAGGAGCTGGCATTATTCCTAAGGGGTGACTTTGTTGTCTCTGATGCAACCTTAAATAGATTCTTTGCCTTGCATGTCATTGCATTACCTCTCGTACTCGTTGCTTTAGTGTTTGTGCATATTGTGGCGTTACACAAGGTTGGCTCGAACAACCCTGACGGTGTTGAGATCAAGAAAAATAAAGATGAAAACGGCATTCCTCTAGACGGTATTCCATTCCATCCTTACTATTCTGTGAAAGACATTGTTGGTGTGATCGGTTTCTTGATTCTGTTTTGTATTGTGATGTTCTTTGCACCAGAAATGTATGGTTACTTCTTAGAGAAAGATAACTTCGTTCCTGCAAATCCATTCAAAACACCTGAGCATATTGCACCTTTATGGTACTTCACGCCATTCTACGCAATCTTGCGAGCCGTACCTGATAAGCTAGGTGGTGTTGCTGCGATGGGCGCTGCGATTGTGATTATGTTCTTCCTACCCTGGTTGGATAAGAGTCCTGTGGCATCGATTCGTTATCGTGGCATCATATACAAAGCAGCGTTAGCCATCTTTGTTATCTCGTTCTTTGTGTTGGGTTGGTTAGGTATGCAACCTGCGACTGGAATTTTAACCGCATTGGCTCGCGTCTTCTCAGTATTGTACTTCGCGTTCTTCTTGTTAATGCCATTTTATACCAAGATGGATAAGACTAAACCTGTTCCAGAGAGGGTGACAGAATGAAAAGATTGCTAACATTATTATTCTGTCTCTCAGTATCTGCTGGTGTGCAGGCATCTGGTGGTGGTAATTACGATCACGCACCTGTTGATTTACACAATAAAACATCATTGCAAAATGGTGCCAAAGTGTATGTTAACTACTGCCTAGGTTGTCATGGTTTGCGTTTTTTACGTTATAACCAAATGGCTGAAGGAATTGGCGCAACAGAAGCTGAAGTGAAAGAGAAGTTGATGTTCGTTGGCACCAAAATTGGTGAGCAAATGAATGTTTCAGCTTCTACTGAGATGCAAACAAAGTGGTTTGGTACTAACCCTCCAGACTTATCATTAGTGGCTCGTTCTTGGGGTCCAGATAAGCTTTATACTTACTTACGTAGTTTTTACGTTGATCCTTCTCGTCCAATGGGTGTGAACAATACCGTGTTTAAAGATGTTGGTATGCCTCATGTGTTGGTGGGTTTACAGGGTAAACAAAAAATCGTTTACAAAGATGTAAAGTCCATGGAGAAGCAAGAAGACGGCTCTATGAAAGAAGTGGTGAGACAAGAGTTTGATAAGTTTGAGCTTGTCTCTGTCGGCGAATTAACACCTGAAGAGTATGATGCAACCGTTGGGGATTTAGTTAACTTCCTAACCTTTGTTGGTGAGCCTCATCAGTTAGACCGTAAATCGCTCGGCATAAAAGTGATCTTGTTTTTGATGGTGCTGTTTGTTCTAGCGTACTTGATGAAAAAAGAGTTCTGGAAAGATCTTCACTAAGTGTTCTTGTGGTGATTCAGAAAAGCCCAACCTCGGTTGGGCTTTTTTTTGCGTAAATGTTAGGGGAATGCCTATGCAGAGCCGGTAGGCTGTGCTACTTTAGTGCGTTGCCAGTATATGAAGTATTTAGGGGGCCAGAATGGCGGTAGTTGGAAATAAACGTTCAGTAATGACAATGTACTCTGCACTAGATTGTTCTTATTGTCATAGTGCGCGATTTGTTTTAGCTGAAAAAGGCATTGCTCACGAGATTGTTAATGTCGATCCTGAGGCGCTACCAGAAGATCTGATTGATCTTAATCCATATAGCTCTGTACCAACCTTAGTTGATAGAGACTTAGTGTTGTACCACTCTAGAGTGATTGTTGAATATTTAGATGAGCGTTTTCCTCATCCTCCATTATTGCCAGTTGATCCTGTTTCGCGTGCACGTTTTCGCTTGTTAATGCACCGGGTTGATAAAGACTGGTATGTACTCATGGATGATATTCTGACTAAAGGCGAGAAAAAAGCGGCTAAAGCTCGAAAGATGCTACGTGAAAGCTTAATGTCTACGATTCCAGTGTTTGAAGCTAAGCCTTATTTTATGAGTGATGAGCTGTCTTTAGTTGACTGTGTGATTGCACCATTATTGTGGCGTTTACCTGTATTAGGTATTGAGCTTTCAAATGAAGCTAAGTCGATTAAAGAGTATGCTGAAAAGTTGTTTGAGCGTGAGTCTTTCCAGACGAGTCTGACAGAAGCCGAGCGTGAGATGAGAGATAACTAATGATTTCAAGTCAGTCCTATTTGATTCGTGCTATATACGATTGGGTGTTAGATAACGAACATACGCCTTATTTGATGGTGGACACGTCTCAAACAGGGGTGGATGTGCCGAAGGACTATATTCGAGATGAAAAAATTATCTTGAATGTAAATCCATCTGCCATTGATGGTTTTGAAATTTCAGACGAACACATCGTTTTCTCTGCACGTTTCTCTGGTAAGTCTTTTAGTATCTATATTCCTGTGCCTGCGGTTAAAGCGATTTACGGCAAAGAAACAGAATCAGGGATGATGTTCAACGATGATGGTATGGGTGTTATGTTTAGCCATGGTTCGGCAGGGGATGATTTACCTCCAGATAGAGAGCCGCCAACACCGACTAAAAAACCAACACTTCGAGTTGTTAAATAACGTCAGGCGACTCTTCAAGCCTGATGTAATCAATCACCTGACCTGTCATCATTAAAAAGCCTGTTTTTCGAGCATGGCTTATATCTGTGTAATCAAAACTATAAACCCGCTGTAATCTAAGCCCATTCGGGGTCCTTTTTACGGTGATTCTTGTGCCTGCGATGGTGTCGTCTAACAGTTCTAATTGGTGTCTTTTGCAGATAGATTGGCAGCTATGTTTTGCTAGGGCATAGGCTTTTCGATTAGAAGACCAAATGTAAGCAATGATGCCAATGCTGATAAGCCCAATGAGTTCACTAGGCATTAGGAGGTAACATTTTGTCTGGGTTGAGAATGTTGTTAGGGTCAAACTGGCTTTTGATGCCATGCATTAAGCGTAAGCTGGTTGGGCTAAGTTCTTTGTAGATGTAATCGCGCTTTTCTAAGCCTACGCCATGCTCTCCTGATAAAGTGCCCTGCAAAGAGAGTACTAAATCAAATACGGCATTTAGGCAGCCTGCTATCTGTTGGGTCTGTTTCGGGTCATCAGGGTCTACAAGTAAATTGGTGTGTATGTTGCCATTACCTGCGTGGCCAAAATTGACAATTTTTATGCCGTGTTCTTTGGATAAAACGTCAAGCCCTGAAATTAACTGAGGGATGTTTGAGACGGGGACAACCACATCCTCATTGATTTTCTTGGGTGCGACTTTACGAAGCGCTGGTGAGAGCGCTTTTCTTGTGGCCCATAGCGCTTTAATTTCTTCGCTGGTTTGGGCGATGGCAAATTGGACCGGGTGGGTGTGATTGATGGCTGTTTTAATGTCGGCGACCATGTCATCTAAATAAGCTACAGGGCCATCTACTTCAACCATAAGCATGGCACCCAGGTTATCAGGTAGCTTTGAATCGGAATATTCGCGAATCATATTGATGGCATTACGATCAATAAACTCTAAGGCGCATGGTGTCGTTGGTTGGGCCATAATGGCTGAAACAGCTTCAGCAGCGGACTCCATATTGGCGTAATCAATGCGGATGGTGCGCTTACCTTCGGGTAATGGCGTGAGTTTTAAGGTAGCCTCAGTAATGATCGCAAGCGTGCCTTCTGAGCCAACTAATAACCGGGTTAAATCGTAGCCAACAACACCTTTGGTAGTGAATACACCGGTGCGAATCTCTTCGCCTGAGCCTGTGATGGCGCGGAGACCTAAAACGTGCTCACGTGTTGTGCCGTATTTTACGGCTCTTGGGCCTGCCGAGTTATAGGCTAAGTTACCGCCTAAGGTGCAAAATGCAGCGCTTGTTGGGTCTGGCGGCCAGAAAAAATGTTGGGTTTTGGCTTTCAGTTGAATGGCTTCATTGGTCACGCCTGGCTCTGCAATTAACCAGCGGTTGTGTCCATTCAGTTCGGTAATTTGGTTCATCCGCTCAAGTGTTAAAACGATGCCACCGGTAATTGGGACAGTGGCGCCCGTTGTGCCAGTCCCTCGGCCCCGGGTGATGAGCGGTGTTTTGAATTGGTTGCAAAGTTGTACGATGTGCAAAATTTGGTCGTGGGTAGTGGCAAAAACGACGGCATCAGGTTGTGCATGACGCTTGCTGTTGTCGTAACCATAAGGCCAGCAGTCACTGGGTTCGGTCAGGACATTGTCCTTACCGACAATGGCTTGTATTGATTTAACAATGCTCATTTTTTCTGTTCTGGGATGTATTCAATGATTTTAACGACTTTTTCTACGCCACCAACGGTGCGGGTGTAATCGCTGACCATGTTGGCTTCTGCTTCTGTCAAAAGACCCATTAAAAAGACGGTGCCATTTTCAGTAACGACCTTGACTCGGGTGGGGTCAAACTTGGGGGTGTTGATATATTTGAATAGACCTGTTTTCACTTTGGTGGTGATTAATGAATCACTGCTGCGTGAGAGTACGGCGCTTGGTGCTGAAATTTGGACTTCGTTGTAGACTGCTCGAACATTGTCGATGTTTTTAACGAGTTTTTCTGCAACTAATTTGAGTGCCTCGTTGGGTGCTTCTCCGGTAATGAGTGCTAAGTAGTTATAGCTGGTCACATTGAGGTGGGTGTATTGACGTAACTCTTCATGTTGTAAAATTTGAGATAAGGCTGATAGCTCAATGGTCTCGTCATCAAGAACAGCGCCTGCGCTGCGTCTGTCGTGGATAACGGCAACGCCAGTCGCTGCAGCACTACCAATAACGGCAGCAGCACACCCTGAAAGTATTGCGAAGCATGAAATGATGAGTATGAGCTTCATTGTTAGCCCCCCATTAATTGATGGTCGATTAAATCACATAAGCAGTGAATCACCAGTAGGTGGACTTCTTGGATTCGAGCGGTTGAATTTGAAGGAACGCAGATCTCAACATCATTATCGGTTAGGAGGGTTGAAATACTGCCGCCATCACGACCAGTGAGGGAGAAAATACGCATGTCACGTTCGTGGGCGGCATCTACGGCTGAAATCACATTGGCAGAGTTACCGCTGGTTGAAATGGCCAGTAAAATGTCATCAGCTTGGCCAAGCGCTCTGATTTGCTTGGCGAAAATCTCGTTGTAATGATAGTCGTTAGCAATCGAGGTGATGGTTGAGGTATCTGTGGTCAGGGCAATGGCCGGTAGGCTTGGCCGCTCCATTTCGAAGCGGTTAAGCATTTCCGAGGAAAAATGTTGTGCATCGCCTGCAGAGCCACCGTTGCCACAAGTGAGTACTTTGCCACCATTTAAAAAGCATTGAACAATGAGTTCAGAGGCAATGGTAATTTTGGGGGTGAGTGGGTCTAAAGATTCTTTTTTGGTGTTAATGCTGTCAATGAATAGGTCGGTTACGCGTTGTGATAAATTCATGATCTTCCGGTTCTTTATAGGCTTTGTTGTTATTATTTGTGTAGATTAGCATGACCGACAAGTGAGAAAAATAAAAAAACGTTGTTAGGGGTTTTTAAGCACCTGTTTAATGGTTCACTTGGAAGGCATCTTCTATCCACAGAGCGGCATTTTCAGTGTTGAGTTGAATACAAACGACATCAAACCGGCAGGCAAAATGTTGGTATTGAGGTTGAGTCATTAAAAAATGTTGCGCTGTTTTGATGATTTTACGCTGTTTTGCTGTGGTCACGTATTCTGCAGGGTGGCCATGTTGTTCACTGCTTCGTGCCTTAACTTCAACAAAAACGAGGGTTTTATCGTCCTGCATGATGGCATCAATCTCACCCATTTTGCAGGAATAGTTGCTGCAAATTAGGCTTAGGCCATGCTGTTTTAAGTACTTTACAGCTTGGTGTTCTGCTGCAAAGCCTGTGGTTCGAGCCATGTCTATTTTAGCGGGATAGGCTGAACGATACTGTGACTCGGGCGGGTGTCTGCATTGCTTAATGCCTGTGTGTTTTCGATCAGCTTGGGTGAGCCCTCAGTGAATTGCGCCCAGACGAGCTTGCGGTGGATTTGCATTTTATCATCTAAAGATAATAACCCAGTTTTACCACTATAGGTTTGGTTGGGGTTGTCAGCAAGCCAAGGGAGTTGGGCTAACATGGCATAGGCGTCAATGCCCATTGCATAGAGTCGGAGGTATCGCTCTGAAATGTTTGGCCAATACTCTAGAAATTTGTCCCTTGAAAGTAGTGCTTCAGTGTCCTCCGTTAAGATCCAAGGAATATCACAAAAATATAAGCCGTTTAAGTCACGGTCTTGTATTGGTGAGGCTGTCCCACTGTAACTGTGAGAGGTGGCTATCACAGGTAGTTCGGTGGCTCGGTAAAACTGAAGTTGTGGGCGGATAATTCTTGCGTGAATCGGTTTAGCAGCAATGAAAATAAATTGTGCATCGGAACGGCGTCGAGGTTCAAATTCGATTTTTCCACCAAAGCGTTTTTTTAGGGTTTTTAGCCTTTGTTCGCTTTCATCGATGTTCAGTAGTGCTTTAATGGGAATGGAAAAATCTCTGTCAGCGGTGTTGTAACTTTGGGCTTCTAAAATAGTGCCGCCTAATGCAAGCCAACGGCTTTGAAAAGCACTGGAGATTCTGTTACCTAAGTTGTTTTTAGGGGTTAAAACCAGTGCTTGAGTGTGGCCGTCAGCCCAGGCTTTTTCGGCGGCAGCATTGGCTTCATCTTCTGGGGATAGGCTGAATTGGTAAAAGTTGTCTTTGCGGGCAATGTCGTTGGCGTAGTTAAGCGCCAGTACCGGGGTTTCAAGTGCTGGCAGCAGGGCAAGGCTTCGTACACTTTTCTTTTGTAGCGGGCCAACAACAAAATTAGCGCCCTCTGCAATCGCTTGTTGGTAAAGTGCCGTTGTTTCGGTGAAGGCGGCAGTATTGTAAACTTTAACCGTAGGCGTGCTGCCTGGGAAGGTATAACGGGCGGCTAAAAAACCATCTTGAAATGCTTTGGCAGCACCTGCATAAGGGCCTTCTTGGGGGAGTAATAAAGCAAGTTGCCCAATTGGCTTGGAAATGATGGCAATTTTATCGGTAATATCTGTTAATAATTGCGAGTCAGCAGGGTGGTTTGGGAATTGTAGTCTCCATTCACTGATGAGCTGGCTAAAGTTGCTCGGGTCAAACGGGAGGCCTTTTTTAATTAAAGCCAACTCCATCCATCCTGCAAGCGGGTTAGAGGGTTCTGGCTGTAAAAAGCGCAGTGCCGTATCGGTGAGAGATGACAAGGTATTGAGCAGTGCGCGTTGATTGGCTAGTTTGGCGTCATTTTGGAGCAGCAAATCTAAGTCTGATAGCTCGTGGGCTTGCTCTAAAAGGTTGCCATTCATTTGGTAGGCTTGCGCGCGCAGTGTGTGTCTGCGAATGCGTAGTGCAATATCCGTGCTTGCTCCAAATGGTTGCATTAACAATGGGTTGAGAACTAAATCTGCTTGGTGGTTATGCAAGGCAAGTTCAGCGTCAATTAAATTCTTTTCATTGGCCAGTGCTAGAGGGAGTGAAAAACTGCTGACGTTTGCCAGTGTGTTGCGCGCTTTAACGTCATTTTGTGCTTTTAACCAGGCGTAAGCGGTTAGGAGTAATAACTTGGCTTTACGGTGGCCATTTGCGGTGTCGGCACTATGTTGATAACTTTGGGCTGCGAGTTCAAATTGGCCGGCGAGCATGTGGCTATCTGCAATGTGAGTGGCTTCATCTTGAGCCCTTTGTGTAGAGGTATTAGAGTTAGCGGGCTTTTTATTGGGGCCACATCCTGTCAGGATGAGTGCCATTGGAATGAGTAGTAGGGTAAGGCGGCGCATAGAATGGAAAACCTGGGGTTATGACACAAGAAATTGCATTATATGTGGTTGCTACACCAATTGGAAACCTGAATGACATTACCTTAAGGGCGCTTGAGGTTTTGGCTGAGGTTGACCTGGTTGCCGCTGAAGATACTCGGCATACTCAGCAGTTATTAAAGCATCATGGGATTAAAACGAAGCTATTGTCCTTGCATGACCATAATGAGTCGGCAAGGGTTGAGACTGTGATTAAACGGTTGCAGCAAGGGGATAGTATTGCGCTCGTCAGTGATGCTGGGACACCATTAATCAGTGATCCTGGTTTTGTGGTGGTAAATGCAGTGAGAGATGCCGGTTTATTGGTGGTGCCTATTCCAGGGCCAAGTGCGCTGGTTGCGGCATTATCCGTGTCTGGTGTTGCGGTGATGCCATTCGCATTTTATGGTTTTTTGCCTCGAACAACGTCAGCAAGGCAATCTGCAATTGGTAATGCGAGCGTGCAGAACCAAACCTCGGTTTTTTATGAGGCGAGTCATCGTATTGTTGACATGCTAGAAGACATTGCAGTGGTGTGTGGTGGTGAGCGTTCAGTGGTGTTAGCCAAGGAAATGACAAAATTACATGAAGCGTTGGTTCGTGCACCAGTGTCTGAGGTACTTGAATGGCTGGCAGAAGACCACAAGCGGCAGAAAGGGGAGTTTGTGGTATTGCTTGAGCGGCCTAAATCAGAAGCACACCCTTATCTATTGAATATTGAGCAAATTTTAAAACCGTTAGCGGAGGATTTGCCGCCAAAACAGGCGGCAGCATTGGCTGCGACCATGACGGGGTTGAAGAAAAATGATTTGTATCGTTTAGTGATGCAGTGGAAAGAAGAAAGGAAATAACAATGGTACGTGAAGTTGAAGTGGCGGTGATTGGTGCAGGCTCTGCGGGGTTAACCGCATTTTTCGTGGTGAAAAAAACAACAAAAGATTGTGTCTTGATTAATGGTGGTGAAGTGGGGACAACCTGCGCGCGGGTTGGCTGTATGCCATCGAAAGTGGGTATCCATGTCGCAGATAGCATGCATCACCCAAAAACATTTGGCCGCTATGGGATTGAGGGCGGCAAAGCGTTAAGCATTGATCAGGAGGAGGCGCTTGAGTACATCCGTGATATGCGGGATGACTTTGTGGATGGCGTGCTAGCAGGTACCATCGATGAGTTTAGCGATGAGGAATTTATTGAGGGTTATGCTCAGTTTGTGGATGTGAATACACTGCAGGTGGGTGAGCAAACCATTAAAGCGAAAAAAATTGTCATTGCAACAGGTTCATCCCCTGTTCTGCCAGAAGCTTGGAAAGCATTTGGCGATAAAGTCATTACGACGGATCAGCTTTTCGAATTAGAAGTGTTGCCAGAGTCAATGGCAGTGATCGGTTTGGGCGTGATTGGTCTTGAGTTAGGGCAAATGTTGTCACGCTTAGGGGTGAATGTCACAGGGGTTGACCAGTTGGACGTGGTAGCTCACTTAGCTGACCCAGTGGTGGCTAAGGTCGCTGAAGAGACATTTGCACGAGAATTTCCGTTGTGGTTAGGCCAGCCTGCGACGGTTGAAGCTGAAGGTGATCAGCTGAAAGTGACATCTGGTGAGCAAAGTGTGCTAGTTGATTGCGTCTTTGCAACAATGGGGCGTACGCAGAATTTGTCGAATCTAGGCTTGGATAAAATTGGCGTTGATCTAGACGAATATGGCATGCCAAGCATTCACCCTGAAACGATGCAAATCGGTGACTTGCCCATATTTATGGCAGGTGACGTGATTGGTGATCGGCCTTTGCTACATGAGGCGAATGACGAAGGCCGGATTGCAGGCTTTAATGCAACCAATGAAATTACTCGCTTTAAGCGCAAAACCCCACTGATGATCACGTTTACTGATCCAAATATTGTCATTGCAGGCAAAGCATTTGATGAGGTTGATGCTGATGAGGTGGTGATTGGTGAAATGCGTATGGCGCCAATCGGTCGGGCAAGAATACTGGGCTCTAACCGAGGTGTGATTCGGGTTTATGCAGAAAAAGCAACGGGTAAGCTCGTCGGGATGACCATGATGGGCGTTCGTGGTGAACACATTGCACATTTGATGGCGTGGGCGATTCAGCAGGAAATGACGGTGGCCGACATTTTAAAAATGCCATTTTACCACCCGGTCATCGAAGAAGGGCTGCAAGCGGCATTAAACCAGGCTTATGCTCAATTACCTGAGCAAGAAAAGTTGGTTTCAATGACGCGGCTATAGCGTTTATGACCACATAAGAGCCAACTTAGTGACTCTTATGTGGTGCAAGGTTCCTCAAAAATTCAATTTCTTTCTCAGTGTCAGAGTTTGCTCTCTTTGTTCTGCCGCAAGTGCTCGCGTTGTAACTGCCATCTTTACGTTGACCTGAGTATACCAAGTACTTATCTCCCTCCTTGAAACTGTATCCACACAAGCAGCACATGGTAATGATTTTAGTGGTTAAGCTGTCTTTAGGTCCTTTGAACGCTTCGGTTATTTTGAACGTAGTATAGGTGTGGTCACCAAAATGATTGGGATCTGCAAGTATGACTTTTTCCGCAACGCCGACAAAAACCGCTGACGCGTTTTGGAGTGCCCTAGGAGCCCCTTTTTCAATAGATAGTGGTGCAGCACAGGAGCATGCAAAACTATTTAAGCTAATAATTGAAAGACTTAATCCAACTATAAAGGCGAAGAAAAATTTCATAATTAAACCTCTTAAGAAAATTTTTTTGATGATTCAGTCTATACTCTTTTGAAAGTGATAATGCAAAATTGGGGTTGTTCTATGACGGTAGCAGAAGCAAAAGTAACCAGTAATATTTTAATTTGCGAGGCAGATGCAACTGCTGAAGCGACTTTGAAGACGTTTTGTGAAGACAATGGCTTGGTTACCATGCGTGTTACAGATGCGAAAGCGTTGCCGACGGTACTGGAATCAGATATTGATATGGGTGGGATTCTTATCTCTGCTGAGTTCGGTGGTGGGGAAGGTCTTAAATTGGCTGAATTAGCAAAGAAAACGCGCCCAGCGTTGCCTGTTTTTTTTAGGCTGGCAAATCAGGGTGATGTGGTTAGTTTGCCAACCCATGTTGCGGCTCTTGCAGGGAGTTACCACTTAAATGATTTGTCTGACCTGCAGGAGATGGTTGATAAATTCATCTTTAATACCTGGTACCAGGAAAGGCTGATTCGGCGTATCCAAGATATTTCCTTGATCATATTAAATAATCAATTTTTTAATACTGCGGTGGTTTGTGAGTCACCATATTTGATTATGGATAATCGCATTTATGGTGAGGTGATGAGCTTGATTCCCATTGAGTGTGAATGGTGTCGTGGGTTTATGTTGGTTCAGGGAGAAGAAGAGTCTATTGATCAGGCAATACAAGCAGGTAATACATTTATTCGAAAGACGGATTATGGTGAAGATTTTCGTCCTGTAGGGCATATTTTGGGTGAAATATCGAACATGGTTTGGGGGGCGATGAAAAATGAGCTATTTACTTGTGCGCCAGACCCAACAAACTGTGCTCAAGTACCGACCATTATCAGTCATTCACATAATTTAATTTCTTTTGGTACGGATATGCCGCAGTTGTGCTTTCAGTATACGTTGTATCCAGATGATAAAGAGTTGCCCAAAATCACCATTTTTGAGAAATTTATCTTTAACCTGAGCTGGATGCCTGAGAAGTTTAAAGCTGTTGCGGAGCCTGGTACTGAGCTGAGTGATGAAGATAGAGAGGTCGAACTCAGTATTTTCCAATAGTGGAATGAGTCTGAAGGATGCCTATATCAGCAGCAAATAAGCGTTACCTTAATAAGTGTG
>JABHGC010000268.1 GCA_018672285.1 Methylococcales bacterium | reverse complement strand
GTATGCTGGTTTTAGAATCTGATTATTATACCCAAAAATTGGGGTGATTATGAACTTAGAGGGCTAAACAGGTGCAAGAACACATACTGATTGTTGAAGATGACCCTGCAATACAAGATATGCTCAGCATTGCATTTTCAATGACGCATTTTAAAATTTATCAAGCTGAAGATGTGCGTGCCGCACAACTGATTATGGCTGACCACCGGCCGGATATCATTCTGCTTGATTGGATGATGCCAGAGGTGAGTGGTATTGAATTTGCTCGTCGACTGAAAAAAAGCCAAGAAACGCAAGATATCCCCATACTCATGTTAACAGCGAGAGGAGAAGAAGACGACCGTCTTAGAGGGTTCGATGTTGGTGTGGATGACTACATTACCAAACCTTTTTCCCCTAAAGAGTTAATGGCTCGAATTTCTGCTGTTCTGCGGCGGGTAAAGGGGTACTCTCAGCTGCAGACGATTGAGTCTGGTCAACTTAAGATTTTACCTGATGAGCACCGTGTTTTTGTTGGGGATTCAGAATTGAACATTGGGCCGACTGAATATAAACTGCTACATTTCTTTATGACCAATATTGAGCGCGTGTTTTCACGAGCGCAACTACTGGATCGGGTATGGGGTGGTAGCGTGTATATTGAAGAGCGCACGATTGATGTGCACATTCGGCGGTTGCGAAAAATCTTAGCGGAAAGTGGCTACGATTATATGGTGCAAACTGTTCGGGGTGTTGGTTATCGATTTTCTGCGCAAGGGTCGTAATACTTGAATAAATGGTCTGTCGAAATTTGGCGCCTAATCCTAGTGGCTGCCATCGCGAGTCTTGTGGGCTGGATCGTGGGCTATTTTTTGATCACGTTGTTTCTGGCGTTATTCGCGCTTTTGATTTTTCATTTGCGCCATTTATCTGAGCTTGAAAACTGGTTGAATGAAGGGAACCCAAACCATCCGCCTGATGTGTGGGGTGTGTGGGGGAATATTTATTTCAATGTGTACCATTTGCAGAAACGCTATGTTGCACGAAAAAAGAAGTTAGCCTCCATTGTAAAGCAATTCAAGCAGTCAACGGCAGCAATGCCTGATGGGGCGGTGGTTTTAGGTGCTGGCGGAGAAATTGCCTGGTTTAATACGCCTGCGTCTAATTTGTTAGGTTTGAAATCCCCTCAAGACATTGGTCAGCGCTTGGTTAACCTAGTGCGCGATCCTTCTTTTTTAGATTACGTTTGTGGTGAGGATTTTTGCGAGTCATTAGAGCTAGAATCTCCTGTCAATCATGAGTTAACGTTGTCGCTTAAAATTTGCCCTTATGGGCATAAGCAGCGTTTGCTGTTGGTCCGAGATGTCACTCAACTACAGAAGTTGGAGCGAGTGAGGACAGATTTTGTCTCTAATATTTCCCATGAACTAAGAACACCCTTGACGGTCCTCAAAGGCTGCGTGGAAACCATCGAGATGGGTGAGATGCCTCAGCAATGGAAAAAGCCGATGGCGTTAATTGCTGAGCAATCTCTCAGGATGGAGCAATTGGTGAATGATTTATTACTACTGTCCAGAGTGGAGTCTGGTATCTCTGTTGAGCGTAGGCCCGCATTTGATATGCCGTCACTGATCTACCAGGTCATTGAGGAAATGTCGCATTATAAGCAGGATAAAGGGCATCACTTTCGCTGCGAAATTGATCCTGAATTGTATTTGGCGGGTAATGAAAATGAAATTCGCAGTGTGCTGACAAATTTATTATCCAATGCGGTGAATTATTCTTTTGATGGTTGCGACATTCTAGTGCGTTGGTATGGGAATGAGGATGGCAAATTTTTTGAGGTGCAAGATTCAGGTGATGGTATTTTGCCAGAGGACATACCTCGTTTGACTGAGCGTTTTTTTAGAGTGGATGTGGCCCGATCTAGAAAAACCGGTGGAACCGGTTTGGGGTTGGCCATTGTGCATCACGTTTTAGATGGGCACCAGGCGAAGCTGAGCATTGAAAGTATGGTTGGCGAAGGTAGTACGTTTAGGTGTCATTTTACCTGTAAATATTAATCAATTAAATAAATAATAAGTAAATATATTGATTTAACCTAAGGGCTTCGATAGTATTGCTGTGCTTTAAAAACAGACAAAAGGAGTTAACTGTGAAGCATTTATCTATTTTAGTAGTAGGGTTGTTAATGTGTTTACCTGCGGCTGCAAAACCTGTGAATATTAACGCTGCAACGGCTGAGGTTTTAGCGGAGTCGTTGAATGGGGTTGGTTTGAAAAAGGCAGAGGCGATTGTTGTTTATCGAAAGTTACATGGCAATTTTAAGCAAGCATCTGATTTGACCAAAGTAAAAGGAATTGGCTTGGCATTATTGGAAAAAAATAAACAAGATATTCAGTTGAAAGACTAAAAAGCGCTGAAAATATAGGTATTTGGGTGCCTTACCTGAATGCCTGTTATTGTGTTTCTATCAGCTTTTCGTTTACCATAGGTGATTGGTTTTAACCCTATGGTCTAAAAAAATAATAATATGTTATTGTCATTCTTTCGGCGTAAAACGACCACTGTTCTTTTTCATGATTTACTCTCCATTCCTATTGCATGGTTTTTCGCTTATTGGCTGCGATTTAACCTAGATTTATCGATTATTCCAGGACAAATGATCACCAACGGCTTGTTGGTATTACCGCTGTTATTGATTGTTCAAGGTGGCATGTTTTGGTACTACGGTTTGTACCGTGGTGTATGGCGTTTCGCCTCTATCCCTGATTTGGAGCGATTACTGAAAGCAGTTGTCACAGGGGTTGCGGTATCAGCCATTATTATCTTTATGTTTACACGTATGGAAGGAATCCCTCGATCAGTTTTACCGTTATATTCCATTTTGTTATTGTTGGTGCTGGGCGGTTCTAGAGTCTTCTATCGATGGTACAAAGATGGCCGGTTTATTGGTAAGAATTGTCGCCGAGTCTTAGTGGTGGGGGCAGGAAAAGCGGGCGAAATGTTGATCCGAGATTTAATGCGCCAAGTAGATCAACGGTTTGTGCCGATAGCCATTGTCGATGATAACGCGCAAAAGAAAGGTCGACAAATTCACGGTGTTGAGGTTCAGGGAACATCAGCAGATATCGAAAGGTTGACTGATGAGTATAATATTGACCTTATCGTGATTGCGATGTCCGCTGCTAGCTCAAAACAGATTCGTGCGGTCGTCGCACATTGTGAATCTTGTAAGGTACCTTTTAGAATTTTACCCAAAGTCACTGATATAATGACCGGTCAAGCAACGCTAAATGACCTTCGGGAAGTCTCTATTCATGATTTATTGGGCAGAGACCCTGTTCGGCTTGATTGGCAATCCATTCATAATTCATTGGATGGTAAAGTGATTTTGGTGACGGGAGGTGGGGGTTCTATCGGTTCTGAATTATGCCGACAGATTGCCAGCTTAAACCCGAAAACGTTGATTGTGCTTGAGCATTCTGAGTTTAATTTATACCAAATAGAGTTAGAGATCCGGCAGCAATTTCCTGAGTTATCTTTTGTCGCAATACTGGGTAGCGTTGCAGACCAGGTGGTGGTTGATCGATTGTTAGAAACGTATCATCCTCATGTTATTTATCATGCTGCAGCGTATAAACACGTCCCAATGTTGGAATCGAATGTTAGGCAGGCGGTGGTCAATAATATTCGGGGTACTCGGCTTATCGCAACTCAAGCCGCGCAATTTGGTGTTGAGCGTTTTGTTTTAATTTCGACAGATAAGGCAGTTAACCCAAAAAATATCATGGGTTGTTCTAAGCGTATTGCTGAACTTTTTTGCCAAAATTTTAATGCACAAAGTGAGACTAAATTTGTGACAGTTCGGTTTGGTAATGTGCTTGGCTCTGCTGGTAGTGTGGTGCCATTGTTTAAACAGCAGATTCAGCAGGGTGGTCCTGTGACCGTAACCCATGAGGATATGACGCGATTTTTTATGACCATTGCCGAAGCCTGTCAGTTGATCATGGAGGCAGGTTCAGTGAGCTCAGGCGGGGAAATATTTGTGCTGGATATGGGGGAGTCGATTAAAATTAGTTACTTAGCAGAGCAGATGATTCTCTTAAGTGGCAAAAAGCCTGGCGAGGATATTGATATTATTTATACCGGCTTGCGTCCAGGTGAAAAATTATTTGAAGAGCTATTTCATGGTGAAGAAGACTTACAAGAAACAAATTATAGTAAATTGCGCTTAGCGGTTGCTCGAGACTATGATTGGCCTGTATTAAATACGCTGCTAGATGACTTGGTGTCTACTGATCAAGACCTTGAGATTGTCGAAAAAATGAAAGCCATCGTGCCTGAATATACGGGTGAAAAATTAGATATTTTATCTAAGCGGCAACAGATTGTTGAATAACCATTAAAAAAGCCGCGCTTTCGCACGGCTCAAAGGGGATTTAGTAGGGTAAAACGGCACTCATATCACGCGGATAACTCATTAAACTCGTTGTTGACGACAACCTCTAGTAAATCCGACACGGTATCTATGTCATTCATGTCAACAACCAAGCCATCAAACATACCCTCTATATCTTCAAGTAACACACTCATATTGTCTTCAGTCATTTTTAATGTGTTGATCAAACTGTCCGAAGGGTTGATATCATCTAAGTCTAATTCTAGTGCTTCTGCGATCACAACATTTAACGTCATGGTCATTAAGCCGCGTACTGATGATAATTCGTCTTCGCCAATTTTGATGCACATCGTGTGTTTCTCCGCAGTAATATCTCGTTTCTTGGATGAATATTACGAGGTGAAATGAAAAAGTTCTGTGAATGTCATCACAAAAAAAATCAATTGAGAGACTAGGTGCTGGTAATGAGAAGTCGGTCACAATTTTGGGCTAGCATGCGAGTTGGATATATTGAGTTGTTTAAAGCATGAACCCCTAAAACATGTACGATAATGACGAAAAGTGAAGAATAGAGGGTGAAATACTTTTTTACTTTGCCGTTGATGTTTATTGAGGCATGTTGAGTTAAACGAGCTGTGTAGGAGGGGGTAGAGTAACGGTAAAGTAAAAAATGTGTTTTACCCTCTGTTCCTGCGATTAAGTTGGGTCTTACTGGGAATGGTTGTTGGGAGCCTGAATAGAGTGCGAAGTACTTCGTAGCCATTGTGAATGCACTTATGGGCTGTGTACGGGTAAGAGTTGGGCGTTGCAGGGCGCATATTTGACTGAAAGCTAAAGAGGCTTAATATGCCATGCGTGGCGTATTAAAAGCCTCTACATGCTCATTAATTCGTACTTAGCAGCATGAAGGCGTGTGCAAGTGCGCTGTTACAATCGAGAGGCAACCGTTTGCCTTAAGCAGCTCATAAGGTTGCGCGCACGTTCATCCGGTTTAGGGTGAACTTCATCGTCAATGCCATAAAGGCGAATCATGAGTTGTACCTTACGAATGTCATTGGTGTCAAAATACTGATTGTCGACCAAGGTTTGGGCGGCCCAGCAATCGGCTTCTTGCTCAAACTCAACATTAGATACTTTGTTTTTTAAGTGACCAAGTACGTGGTGGGCGCATTCATGAGCGTAAACAAAGCGGGTCATGACACTGGAAAAGCCTTTTAATATATTGGTGTTCGCAAGTATCACGGGGTGCCCATGTCTTGTGTGGCGAGCTGTTGCGCCGTCAGCGATTTTTGTGGTGTAAATGGTAGAGACTTTGATGCCTCGATAATCCTTGCACTGTAAATCTGCCCAAGCAGGTTGGAGAGATAAAGTGAATAACAAAAATCCTAACCAATACTTCATAGTGTTTCCCGCGCCTTAATCTCGAATGGAACGATAATATTCTTATATAACCATAAGGTTTAATAAAGTAAAATATTACTTTTCTAGTATCTCAAATCTTTCGTGGGAAACCAAGTCTCACCACTGCAAAAAATTACATCTTGTGTTCTATTATATATAGGTGTGCTTTTGGGCTTTTCCTACAGGAAAAAACCCGAAGACGACTTGGTAATTGAATTTAATAAAGGACTTTCGATGTCTGATGGCGAGAAAAAGAAGCCACTGAGCGCTGCTGAGAAAAAAGTATTGCTCGCAAAACTGCTTAAAAAGAAGGCTGCGGCTAAAAAAGCGCAACAGAAAAAGCAACACAAGGTGCAGCAAGCACCAGCCTCTTTTGCCCAAGACAGGATGTGGTTTCTAATGCAGTTGATGCCAAAGTCGGCGGCATACAACATCCCTACGCCAATTCGATTAACCGGAAATATTGATTTTGAGGTGATTGAAAGATCACTGCAGACCATTGTTGCCAGGCATGAATCTCTACGCACGACATTTTCAGCGGGTAAAACCCATGCCGTGCAAAATATTCAACTCTCCCCTAAATTTAAGTTACAAATAGAGGATGTAACGCCAGAGCGAGACCTTAAACTACAGCTGATTGAGCTGACTAAAAAAGAAGCATTATTTGGGTTTGATTTGGTTAGGGGGCCATTATTTAGAGCGGTTGCCTACCGTTTTTCAGCAACAGATTGTTTGTTTGTATTTACCATGCACCACATTATTTCAGATGGTACATCAACGGATGTGTTTATTCGTGAGTTAGGGGCTTTGTATCAAGCGTACTCATCAGGCAAAGCGTCGCCTTTAACCGAGCTATCTATTCAGTATGCAGATTATGCTCAGTGGCAGAGAGAGACTCTGCAAGGTGAAAAACTCGATCAGCAATTACATTTTTGGCGTCAGCAATTGGTCGGACACGAACCACTTCAATTGGAATCCGATTTTTCTCGGCCAAATGAGTTAGGCAATCATGGTAAAACAACCTTATTTAAACTGAATTCACAAACTAGCTTATTACTTAATCGTTTATGCAAATCAGGTATAACACTGTATATGGTCTTGCTCAGTGTTTTTTATATCATGCTTAAAAAATACAGTAATCAGTCTGATATTTGCATTGGGACACCTGTCGCTGGGAGGCCAAGAGCGGAACTTCAAGAGCTGATTGGTTTTTTCATAAACACCCTGGTGATGCGAGTAGAGCAACCTGAGCCTGTTACCTTTGCTGAACTATTGACGCAGGTTAAAAACGTGGCGTTAGATGCATTTGGCCATCAAGACATCCCCTTTGAAAAATTAGTAGAGAGTTTGCATCCAGAGCGGGATATGAGCCGCAGCCCCTTTTTTCAAGTCATGTTAACTTTTCAAAATTTCCAATCGACCGATGACAAAGCAATCCATTTTCAAGGGATGAATATTGAGCCTGTTGAATTAGAACACAGTGTATCGAAGTTTGACCTCACTTTAACCATGGGTGAGAACAATGCTGAGATCATGGGTGGGTTTGAATATAATACAGAGCTATATAAAGCTGACACTATTCAATCAATGGTTGATCATTTTGTTTTAATCGCAGAGGCCGTTGCAAAGCAACCTCAAATATCGATTGACGACATCTCCTTAGTTGATGCGGCACATCAAGCTGAATTATTGGCACAAACAACGGCAGGGAAAATATCGGGTGTTGTGATTGAGCGTCTATACGAGCCTTTTTTAAGTCAAGTGACGGAAAATCCAGATCAACTGGCCGTTATTGATGTTGAAATGTCACTCAGTTATGCCCAATTAAATGCACGAGCGAACCAAATTGCGTCAGCCCTCTTGGAACAAGGGGTTAAACCTTCGCAATTTATAGCGTTATTACTGCACCGTAGCGTGGATATGGTGGCAAGCTTATTAGCGGCGCTTAAAGTGGGGGCTGTGTATGTACCCATAGACCCGACTTATCCTAAAGGGCGTATTGAGTATATGTTGGCGGACAGCAACCCTGCGGTGGTCTTAACGCAATCAGATTTGGCTGTTGATGTAACCGGTGTATCGAGTGTTCTGTGTGTTGATGATATTACTGATGCAGCTGAATCAGAGGTCCGGGTTCAGGTGACACGAGATGATCCTGCTTATATGATTTATACCTCGGGTTCAACCGGTAATCCTAAAGGTGTTTTAGTGCCCCATAAAGCCATTGTGAACCATATGCAATGGATGAATGACCGGTTTCCATTATCGCAACATGATCGTGTTTTACAAAAAACGCCTTTCAGTTTTGATGCCTCCATTTGGGAGTTTTGGGCACCATTATGGCAAGGGGCGACATTGGTGATGGCCAAACCCGAAGGGCATAAAGAAGCGGATTATCTAGTTGAGGTTATTAAACAGCACCAGATTACGATACTGCAAGGCGTGCCTTCGCTTTATCAAATGTTATTGGCTACGCCAGGCTTGTCTCAGTGTGATAGCTTAAAGCGATTATTCAGCGGTGGAGAGTTACTAGCTCAGTCCCTTGTTAATGATTTAACCACAATGCTACCTGTTGAAGTGGTTAATTTATATGGCCCTACCGAAGCGGCAATTGACACAACGTATCATGTTGCGAAAGCGGGTGTTCGGCAAGCATCAGTGCCGATTGGTAAGCCCATCAGTGGGGCAAAAACCTATGTGCTCGATTCGAAGGGTAAACTGGTTCCTAATGGTTTGCCTGGCGAGTTGTGTATCGGAGGTTTAGGGCTGGCGTCCGGTTATTTCGGTCAGCCAGCATTGACAGATCAACAATTTATTGAATCCCCTTTTGAGGCGAGTGAAAAGTTGTATAAAACGGGCGATTTGGTGCGTAGACTATCGACTGGAGAGTTGGTCTTTTTAGGGCGAATCGATAGCCAAGTCAAACTGCGTGGTTATCGAATTGAACTGGGTGAGATAGAAGCACATATTGCAAGCGTCCCTGAGGTGCAAGCGGCGGCTGTGTTGGTTCGCAATGATATGCCAGGTGGCGCTCGGTTAGTGGGTTACTATCAAAGTGAGTCAGCGCTTGATGATGGCCAGATACAGTCGACTTTGAAGCAACATTTACCCGATTTTATGGTGCCAACAGATTGGGTGTGTATGGTCGAGCTGCCTTTAAGCCCCAGTGGTAAGGTTGACCGAAAGCGCTGTCCTAAGCCAGAAACAGAGGTGGGCATAGAGAATGTTGTTGCACCGAGAAACCCAACTGAACAGATTATGGCCGCCATTTGGGGGGCACTATTAAGTCGTGATCCTATCAGCGTTCATGATCACTTTTTTCAAATAGGTGGGCACTCTTTATTAGGCACTCAGTTAATTTCTCAAGTACGAGAGCGATTGCAAGTTGAATTACCGTTAAAAGCATTGTTTCAATTCCCAGAGTTAGCCGCACTTTGTCAGGAGGTTGATCGCTTATTACACAGCGATGATGGAATGGATGAAATGGTGGTAATTTCTGTTAGAGAACACGCTGATTGGGCGCCACTGTCTTTTGCACAAGAGCGGTTATGGTTTTTAGCACAGTTAGAACCAGACCAGTCATTGTACAATATTCCGATGTCGATGAAGCTTACTGGGGCATTAGATCAAACGTTATTACAGCAAGCATTCGACGATATCTATCTGCGTCAGCAAAGTTTACGGACCTATTTTGTGCTTCGAGATAATACCCCAATTCAGCAATTCTGGGTTGACAGGCCATTACAACTGGATTGGCAAGATTTATCTGAAGTGACTGATCATCAAGCACTTGCCGCTGAAAAAGTGCGTACGTTTTCAGCTACCTCGTTTAAGTTGGATCAAGACCAACTCATCCGTGTGATGTGTTTGAAGCTAGACACAGATGTTCACGTTTTAGCGGTGAATATTCATCACATTATCTCTGATGGTTGGTCATCCGGTGTCTTGATGCAGGAATTGGTTGCCTGCTATCAGGCGAGATTGCATAACCAAACCCATTTACTCCCCCCATTAAATATTCAGTATGCGGATTTTTCTGCATGGCAAAGGCAATGGCTACAAGGGGAGAGACTAGAACAGCAAATGGCTTATTGGCAGCAGACGCTAAAAAATATTCCGGCTCGAATAAATATCACGCCTGATAAACCCCGCCCGGCTATGCAAACCTTTAACGGTGCCTATTTAACGCTGGATATTCCGGCTTCTGTCAAACAGCGTATTGACACGATTTGCGCGACCGAGCAAGTTACGCTGTATATGTTTTTATTGGCTAACTATCAATTACTATTGTCCCGATATGCGAAACAAACAGATATCGTGGTTGGAACACCGGTTGCAGGGCGACAGAGAGCAGAAGTGGAGCCATTGATTGGGTATTTCATTAATGCCTTAGTGATGCGGAATAACGTGAACCCAGGGCTTACGGGTAAAGCGTATCTTGAGCAAGTGAAAGAGAATGTATTGGGGGCATTTGCCCATCAGGATGTGCCATTCGAATCCTTGATTGAAGTGGTGAAATTAGAGCGAAATTTAAGTTACCCACCCATTGTTCAAATGGGATTTGCACTGCAAAATACCCCTTTAAATAAAGACATGTCTTTTCCAGGGTTAACAGTAGAAGGCTTTGATACCGAATCGAGCAGTGCCAAACTTGAAATTACCTTAATTATGATGGAGGTAGAAGGGCGGCTTACCGGCGCATTTGAATATAATACCGACTTGTTTGAACAGGCGACTATTCAGCGTATGGCACAGCACTTTAATCGCTTGCTCTGTGAATTCACAGAGCAACTGTCCGCACCTATTGGGCAATATACGCTCTATGACGAGGCAGAATTATATTCTCTATTACAGCTGAGCCAGAATGATTACGCTGGGGTTTATCCTCTGACAGCCGTTCAAAAAGACTTGTATTTGGCGACCCATATCAACCCTGAAACACAGTACAACAGTATTGGTATTGCCGCCGTATTATTAGATGATATTTCAGTTGAACGCTGGCAACACACGGTTCAAGTTTGCTTAGAAAAACAGCCCGCATTAAAGATGCAGATCGTGGTGTCACCACATTCGTTTATGGATTTTGCCTATCAGGCAGAGCCAAAACAGGTGACGGCAGATTTTGTCTATGAAGATTGGTCCTCTTTTTCTGATGCGGAGGTAGAGCTTAAGCTGAAGCAGTGGGTCTATGTTGCTTACCCATCTGCTCAACAATTGATTCAATTTTTATTGGTGAAACAAGCACCCAAGCGATATATCACAGCCGTTAGAATACACCATGTGCTTGCCGATGGCGCTTCAGGTGTGTTGACATTGAATCAGCTAATACATGCCTATGAATCTGACGTAACAGGGCAGCCAGTCACGCATTTAGAGCCTGCTTTTCTGCACTATGTACAAGCAATGCAAAGCCAGTATGACTTACCAGAAACAACCGAGTATTGGCAGCAACAACTGGCTAAAACTGCCGCTGTTGATGTGGTCAGTTATGCTAAGACGCCTCAGCAAGTTGTGGACACCTTATTGGTAGAGTCAAACCGGTTTGAGCGATTAAAACAAGCATCGAGAAAGCTCAAGGCAACGCCACCCTTAGTCTTTAAAGCGCTATATGCTATTTTGATTCAGCATTATTGTCGTGCTGATGAGCCATTTGTCATCACCGATGTATTGGCAGGGCGATCCAAGCAACACCGTGCAGGGATTGGTTGTTACTTTCAAGAGTCACCGGTGATATTTGACCCTGAGGTCTTAACTCAAGATGGCTCATTACTGGACTTAGTGGCTTCAATTATTGCAAATAGGAAACAAGCTAGGCCATATCAACCCATATCGATTGGTCAGCAAATGCAGCTGCAAATGAGTGGTCGATTTAATTTTCTATACAATTACTACTTATTTCCAGACGCCATTGACTACCAGCAGAAGCAAGTCGCGCTAATCATGTTTTCACCATTGGTGCCTGAGAGCCAAGTGCAGCTGGTATTGGAGCAAACCGCAACAGAGGTTAAGGTGAGTTTAACTTACCATACCGGTAAATTTGATGGCACGGGGTTTTTGCAGCGGTTTGATCAGCTTTTAGATCAAGTGCTTGCAGGATGTCAGGCGGTCCATGAACTCAACCCTATTTTAGCCGAAGAAAAGCCGTTATTAGCTCAGCTGTCTCAGCCTGCATCGCCAAACCAAAGCGACTTTTCAGTGCTATCGGCATTTGCTCATTGTGTGGCTAAATCACCCAATGCATTGGTTAGTCAGCAAGGTCATACCACATTAAGTTACTGGCAGTGTGATCAAGACAGCGATCAGCTCGCAAGGTTGATTCAAAGTTTTACCCTGTCGGACACCAAAACGGTTGCCATTTGCATGCAGCCTAGCCCTACCTTGATTGTAGCCATTCTCGCGGTATTAAAAGCGGGAGGATGTTATATCCCTATTGATACGAAATACCCACAAGATCGTATTCAATACATTTTGACAGACAGTGCTTGTCGTTTAGTGCTGACCGATCAAGATGTCGCCCTGTTTAAAGGTTTTGAGCATTCTGTGGTGGATGTACAT
>JABHGC010000093.1 GCA_018672285.1 Methylococcales bacterium | reverse complement strand
TTGGTTGATCGCAATTTGCTGGTAATGGCTTTGAAAGGTGCGTGTGTTGCGCTTGAGTAAGCCGGTGTTTTGGCTAAGAGTTTGTTGAGCTGCTTCGCCCAGCTGTCAAATGCTTGCATAACATCACCCCATTCCGCATGGTGAAAGGGGGATGAAAAAACAGAGCCGACTTGGTGGTCGATAATGGCCGCAAGTTGCTCGCCTGTTTGGGTGTTAATGAGTTCGCCCTCAATAGCGGCGGTGCCAAAATCGATTGGAACCAGCATAAATCGTCTAGAGAAAAAATTCTTAACAGGGTTGGCCGATTCTAAATCTGCGATAGCGGTTCTCACATGAATGCAGTCAGGTGTCGGTTGTTCAAGAATGATGATGTTTTTTTCTACCGCTTCACGCATGGCGTACTCAAAATAGCTGGCCAGCATTTTTATATATTTCTTAGGGATTGTCTGGCTATTTTTTGAAGTGAGTACAGTGATTGGTTCAAAATAAATCTTCTGAGGCCAGTGATCGGTTTGGTTGAAATAAAAAAAGCTGTGTGAATTTTTAGGCGAGAGCTTGTCGTAGTTGGATAAAAAACCGGTGTGCGGACGTTTGTGTTGAGGCTTAGCTCTGTGTTTCAAAAGCATCGAAATGCCAATGACCGCAATGGCTAAAAAAAAGAAAGGGTACACAGAAAAGTCGAAGGGCATGTTGTCGGCTCAATAATCGTCCTGTTTAAATTATAGACAAAATTGAGCCGACTGCTTGTGTTCGTTTTGGCTTAGCCGATAGACAGTTTTTGTGCTTTTGCCCATTCATCAGGTGTATGCGCTTTTATGCCAAATGCATGGAGTTCGCCGCTGGTAATTTGATCTGTGACGCTGGCGTAAACAGCTTGTTGGCGTTTTACCGCTGACATGCCTTCAAAAGTATTGCTTACAACGATTGCATCAAAATGGCTGCCGTCTCCCGTAACAGTGACGGTGTCTCCAGGGAATGCTTGTTCTATCAGTGCTTTAACCGCATCATTTTCCATTTGGGTATAATCCTATTCGATGAAATAATGCGGGTAGTGTACCCTAAATTTTCATTGGGGTTCTTCCCTTAATTCTGTGTATGTTCAATGTCGCAGGAATTATTTGGATGGCTCTGTCGTGGTTTAGGTTGTTTGGTGCGTACCCCTGAGGAGTTGGTTTGTGGCTATCATAAAAGAAGATGATATCATTCAAAGTGTTGCGGATGCTCTGCAATATATTTCTTATTATCACCCGGCTGACTTTATTCAAGCAATGGCAACGGCTTATGAAGATGAAGCTTCAGAAGCTGCGAAAGATGCCATTGGGCAAATTTTAGTGAATTCTAAAATGTGTGCGTTTGATCGAAGGCCAATCTGCCAAGATACAGGCATTGTTGTGGTGTTTGTCAAATTAGGTATGTCAGTGCAAATTCAATCTCACCGGTCGCTACAAGACATTATTGATGATGGCGTACGGCAAGGTTATCAATACCCTGATAATGTGCTTCGTTCGTCGGTGGTTGCACCGCCGATTGGTCTTCGAAAAAACACCCAGGATAATACTCCTGCCGTGCTTCACGTGGAGCTCGTTCCGGGGGAGGAGATGGATATAACGGTGGCGGCCAAAGGTGGCGGCTCTGAAAACAAATCTAAATTTACCGTGTTAAACCCAAGTGACTCCTTGCTTGAGTGGGTGTTGAAGACGGTGCCAACCATGGGGGCGGGCTGGTGCCCTCCAGGTGTGCTAGGCATTGGTGTTGGAGGTACTGCCGAGAAAGCAATGTTATTGGCAAAGTCCTCTTTAATGGAGCCGATTGATATGCCGACGTTGGTCCGCAAAGGGGCGAGCAATGACATTGAGGCGCTACGGTTGGATATTTATCAACAAGTGAATGCGCTCGGTATTGGTGCTCAAGGGTTGGGCGGCTTAACCACTGTGTTAGATGTGAAGATTTTGGATTACCCAACGCATGCAGCCTCTTTGCCCGTGGCGATGATACCAAACTGTGCGGCAACTCGGCATGCCCATTTCACTTTAGATGGGTCAGGTGCTGTGCAGTTACCCCCTCCTGATTTGAGTTTGTGGCCAGAGCCGACACTGGTCTCTAGTGACCGCCTGATTAAGGTCAACTTGGATACATTATCGCAAGCAGAAATGGCCTCCTGGAAACCGGGTGATCGGCTTTTATTGACAGGGCATATTTTGACCGGTCGAGATGCTGCACATAAGCGCTTAATAGATTTGCTCAATGAGGGGAAACCTTTTCCGGGTGGGGTTGACCTGAAAGGGAGGTTTATCTATTACGTTGGCCCAGTTGACCCGGTTCGAGATGAGGTTGTAGGGCCTGCAGGCCCAACGACAGCAACAAGGATGGATAAATTTACTGAGCAAATTTTAGCTGCAACCGGTTTGATGGGGATGATTGGTAAGGCCGAAAGGGGGCCGACTGCGATTGCTGCCATCAAAAAACATAAAGCCACTTATCTAATGGCGGTAGGGGGGGCTGCGTACCTAGTGGCAAAAGCCATCAAAAGCTCAAGAGTGGTTGCCTTTGAAGATTTGGGTATGGAGGCGATTAGAGAGTTTGAAGTGGTTGATATGCCTGTGACGGTGGCGGTGGACAGTTTGGGTGAGTCAGTCCATGAAATAGGGCCTAAAATTTGGCAAGAAAAAATGATCAAGTTGAATCTTTAATGGGGTTGAGGCTTTAAGTCACTGTAAATAGATGTATTTGGTTTACCTCTGGGGTGAATGATGATTTAAAAGTTGGAATATAACTTATTACTGTGCTCAATAGTTACAATTTGCAAACAAAAATAACTCTGTATATTATGGCGTTTGGTGGATTTTAGGCGTTGACGAAATGTCGGTAAATGCTTACGACTGCTGATAATTTTACTGTTTTAGGGGAACCAAAACCGTAAGTTAAACCCCGCAGAGTACTGTGGGGGTATTCAGTCGATATTCATCCAAGCTGCTATACTCTGCAGGGGTGAAATTACACAAATCTATTATCAATGTTTGGAGCTAAAACAGATGATGCGTAAGTTAATGAAATCAGTGCGTTTGCTGCAAGTAGCAGGTATAGCCTTAGTGGGTTATATCGGTTTATTTTCAGCACCTGCAACTGCTGGCGGTGCACATAACTTGGGGCCTAAAGCGTCTTGTATGGAGTGCCATGAACCTGAGTACGAAGTGTACAAAGGCACTCAGCATTTCAAATCGTTTAAATCAAAAGAACACAAGAAAAAAGGTAAGAAAATTGTTAAGGCGGTTGCCAAAGTTAATGGCGGCAAGAAAAATATGAAGCGTAATAAAGCGTGTGCTTTATGTCACTTCACAATAGTCAAGAAGAAGCCTAAATATGGTCCTTCATGTGAAAGTTGTCACGGAGCGGCTTCTGAGTGGGTGGAAATCCATAACGATTACGGTGGAAAAGATACAAAAGCGGATACCGAAACGGCTGAGCATAAAGTGAAGCGTCATAAGGATGCAGCGGCAGCAGGTATGATTTGGCCGCGCACAGCACTTTATGAAGTGGCTGAGAATTGCAATAGCTGTCATGGTTTAGCGCATCCTGATTTATCAGGTGATGAGCTTTCTACTATGTTAGATGCAGGTCACCCTGCTAAAGCAGATTTTGAGTTGATTCAATACTTTAACGGTTCTAACCGTCATCGTTTTTATCCACCAAACCCTGATGTAAACCAAGAAATGACCAAGAAAGAAGCATCCACGATGTTTGTAGTCGGTCATATTGCTAAATTGGTTTCTGCAACAGAGGCAGCTGCAAAATCTAAACACGAGAAATTTACAGCAATGCAGCAAAAGCGTGCTGATAATGCGAAAGCCGCTTTATCTAAAGTGAGTATTGCAGCTGTTAAAGCTTTTGTGAAAAAGCCAACTCGCGCTAACGGTCTTAAAGCAGTTGATGCGATCAAGGGTAAAGATCTTTCTGGTGAAGTTGGTTCAATGTTGCCAAAGAAATCTGATTATAAATAATCTTTAACTATACCTTGGTTTTTTGATGGAAATAAGGCAGCCCTTGGGCTGCCTTATTTTTTGCCTGTCACTTTGTAATCTACTGGTTTACCCGGTATACCCGTTTATCCGTTGTTTTGTGTTTGTCGTCTAAAAAGCTGTTTTGGTGCTATTCAACTGTATTATTTCGTCTAAACTGGTTGCTATGGCAGATCAACGTAAATATGGTTAAGTAGTGTTTGGCTATATACTGACTCGCTGTAATGATGTAATCAGGTGTTGTTGTGATGTAAGTGGGTCTTGCTTAACAATCAACGCAATGCTGTAGTTTTAATTGGGGTTGTCGATGTCGATTAGTGCTTGAGAAATTAGTAATTGTCGAATAAAAACAACACTTGTTATTGCGGAAAGGCAGAAAAAAAACGATAGATATACCATGGCTTACCTAGTTGGATTGGCGTTTAAGTGTTACACTTCATCTCTGTTGAGATAATAAAAATTAACATTTTCACAACGGTCTTTTAATCGTAATGAATCGGAGAATCATTCATGACCTCAGGCACAATATTCAAGCTAACCTATTTATTGAGGTTAATCGGGCTTGTTTGTGTGGCATCACTTTTTTCTATGTCTAATGCTGTAGCTGGCGACGCAGAAGATGCCCACCGACAATTAACAGAAGCTGATTTCCCAACTGCGTCGAAGTGTGGCACTTGTCACGAGCGCATATACGGAGAGTGGTCTTCATCATCACATGCAAATGCGGCGATTTCGCCAGTGTTTCATAAATTCGAGCAAGCCATTAACAATCTTGCTCCTACCATCAGTCACTTTTGCGTACGTTGCCACATATCGGTAGGTACTGCACTTGGCGAACCTCGTGAAATGAATACTTGGGATCGATCACAAGTATCTCGTGAAGGGGTTACCTGTGTGGTTTGTCACCGTGTAGCGACTGCTTACTATAAAAGTAATGGTCAGCGACAGCTTGTTCCAGGTGATATCTTCCAGCCGGTATTTGGTGCAAACGATAACAAAAACTTGAAAAATGTTATTGCGGATGCTGATCACTATAAAGTGACAACCAATACCAAGACACGTGGTAAGAAAATCCATACAGATGCGATTAAAAATACCCAGCTCAATAAATCTGAGTTTTGTGCGTCTTGTCACCAAGTTGCTGTTAACTTAGGGATTAAGCTTGAGGTTGTATGGGATCAATACCGTGGTTCACCAGCGCATGCTGAAGGGACAACTTGTCAAGAATGTCACATGGGTAAAGTACCTGGTGTGAAATCTGGTTACGATCAAGACTATATTGCTGTTATCAAAGGCAAGCCTGTTGGCGAGAAAGTAGATCACCATAACCATGCATTCTTTGGTCCTGGTTACTCAATTGCTCACCCTGGTTTGTTTCCTCATAACCCAGATGCAGAAAACTTTGAGCCTGAAGTTTGGTTGAAGTTTGATTATCGTGCTGGTTGGGGTACGGAAGAGTTTGAAGAGAAAATCGAAGATGGCTCTATTAAGGTCACTTTCCCTGAAGAGTGGGAGGATTCTGCTGACCGTGAAGATGCTAGAGCGATTGTTGAAACTAACTTAGAGCGTACTAGAGAGAAAGCTGAGCTTCGTAAGCAAGTGATGGAAAATGGTTCTCATTTAGATGGCCCATTCTTCAAATCAGAGAAGAAAGTTGGCGAAAACTTAGTCTTTAAGTACACCCTTAAAAACTTGAACAATGGTCATAACTTACCATCGGGTTCTTTAGGTGCACAGCCAGAGTTGTGGTTGAACGTTGTATTAGCTGATCCAAATGGTAAGAATATTTGGGAATCAGGTTATGTTGATAGCCATGGCGACATGTGTGACTTGCACTCGTTAGATGTTAGAGCGGGCACCATCAAGCATGATGATCAGTTATTCAACTTGCAGACTAAGTTCTTAACAACCAATGTTAAGGGTACTGATCGCGAAATGTACTTACCTGTGAATTTTGATTTAGATCAATTGCCACAGCTTCGTCCACCAGCACAGCCTACGACTGTCATGAATCACCCTCCATTTGTTCGTATGGAAGGTCGTAGCTTGCCACCTCTTGCATCTCGTGATGCTAACTACAAGGTGCCTGCTGAGTTAATGACACAACCGGGTACATATAAAATGTCAGCACGTTTGCGTAGCAGAGCTGAACCGATTTACTTCATGCGCTTCATTGGTGCCACTCCAGAAATGGAACAAGCAATGAACGAGTGGATGATCGATATGCACGCTTACTCTGTTGAATTTGAAGTTAAATAACGCGATCTCATAGGGGATACATCGTGAAATATAATAAACCAATGTTCACTATGACATCAGTAGCAATGCTGATTAGTAGTGTTCTTTACTCGACTTCGAGTCTGGCTGCGGAGGGTGCTATCAAGCACTCTCCAGGTGCAAGTATTACCACGTATGATGAGTCTGCTTTTGGTGCAGACCCAACATACACGGATAAGCCATACAGTGCAGAAGCACAGATTGAAATTTATGGCGGTAAATCTGCGGTACAAACGCCTCGACCTTTAGTTGAATTGGGTCGAGATATTTATGGGGCGGGTCAGTTTAATGAATCGTCTTATGTGTTTGGCGCACTTAACCCAACTGATCAGCAGTTTTTAGTTTATGGCGATTGGCAAACAGCCGTTGGCTATAACGATAATGGTGCTGTTCGTCAAGGTGTTGTAACCACGCGTTTACGTTTGGATATCGACTACAAAATTACCTCAACTGAGCGAATTCATGCTTTTGTAAATCCATTACAGAAAGCCAATAAAATTACCCGTTGCACATTTGCTGATTCAAAAAATGTGGCTAACGATGATAAGGCAGGCACATGTAATTTAGATTTCGATCTAGATCTTGATGCGTTGTACTTTGAGGGTGATATTGGGGCAATGATTAGTGGTGCTACTGGTGAATACAGCGGTAAAGACATACCTTTTGCGGTAGGTTTTATGCCGATATTGTTCCAGAACGGTATTTGGGTAGACGATAACTTTCATGGCGCAGCGGTGACCATTCCGTCATTAAACAGTAAAGATTTAGATATCTCTAACATGGATATCACTTTGTTTACAGGTTGGGAGGAAGTTAACACCGGTCTTGCTGATGGTAAGTTAAGTGCCAATATTGCTGGTATCACGACTTTTATTGAGTCAAATGGCGGTTACTGGGAATTAGGTTACGGATATACTTGGGGTGAAAACGATGAGTTGGATGACCAAGAGTATCACAACGTCACTGCAGCATTTTCTAAGCGTTATGGTGGTTGGTTGTCTAACACGGTCCGAGTGATTTATAACTTCGGTCAAAACCGTAACGATAACCAAGATCAAACTGCGGATGGTTTCTTATTGTTAGTTGAGAACTCATTCATTACCTCTAAACCTTCAACATTAATACCATACTTCAATGCCTTTGCCGGTTTTGATAAGCCACAGCCTTTAGCCAAGGGTAATGGCGGTGTATTGTTGAACACAGGTATCAACTTTGAAACAGATAATCAAACTGGTTTTCCTAAGTTAGATGATACTGCGAATGATACTTGGGGTGGCGCATTAGGTGTGGAATATTTGTTTGGTCTTGACCAGCAAATTGTTATTGAAGCAGCGACTGTGCAAATCCGGGGTGACAATACTAAGCGAAACATCAAAGGTGATCAGTATGCCTTAGGTATTCGTTATCAGAAGCCATTAGATAAGTCTTGGATTTTCCGAGCTGATGCTATGGTAGGCTTCCTTGATAATAGTAAGCTTGCAGGTAATGCGGATAAAGATCTATCAGGTATTCGTGCAGAAATTCGTAAGAAATTCTAAGTTATCTTGATTGTGAAAAAAGGCCAGCTTTGCTGGCCTTTTTTTTGCCTGTTAAAAAGGTTTCTAAGGGGGAAATGGTCTATGCTTTTAACTATTGATGTTGTTAAATCGACCGTTGAGTCTAGTGGGGATTGTATTGCACTAGATATCGGCAATAATTCAGATTTAACTGCTACTTACGTTTGAAAAAGGGTTTAGTGAATGACCGGAACACCACAAGAAATTTTTAAACAGAAACTCGCTGACGTGCATGCTTTGATAAAGGGTGCGACGAGCTTTGCCAGTGATATTATGGACATTCAGCCGGTAGCACGCGATTTACTGAGTGCTGAGAGGATGAATCTGTTTCATTGTGGTGGTGATGAGGAGGGTATCGTTAATAATATGACGATGCCTGGTGGTGGTGGTGAAATTGAGCAAATAAAAATCCCATTTAGTACCCAGTCAGTGATTGGAATCGTTGCGTTATCTCAAAAGCCGTTATTAATTGCCGATTTAAATGATCCTAAAGAAGTTAAAGCCATTAATCCCAACTTAACTGTCGATAAAGCGAATGATGTGACGTTAAACGGTGAGGACAAGTCGATGATTGCCGTGCCAATTAAGGCGGGGAATGTGTTGCTTGGTGTGCTGCAAATTGTCAATCACGACAGCAAAGGCAACTTTGGCGTTGAGGACTTAAAGCGATGTATATGGGTGTCACAACAGTTTGGTAGTGCATTCCATGAGGAATTAAGATGCTTGAAAGGGCCATACGATTTCTTGATCTTTCAAGGAAAAATGACTCGAGAAGTTTTGAAAGGTGTTGAGAAAAGAGCAATAGAAACACGTAATAGTATTTCAAATATTTTGCTTGCCGAACAAGGAATAAATAAAGCAGATTTAGGTCGATCTATGGAGCAATACTATCAAGTCCCATATATGGGATTTGAAGAAGATATTGAGTTGCCTAAGGATGTTTTAAGCCAGCTTAACTTGAGCGTGTGTCGGACAGAAAACTGGGTTCCCGTGATGGGAAATGAGACAGAAATCATTGTGCTCATTGATGACCCGCAAGACCAAGCGAGAACCAGTAAAATTGAGATTTTGCTAGAAGAGCATGCTCACGCAGTGGCGTACCGGGTAGGTTTTAAAGATGATATTCAGAAGTTTTTGACGGCAGCGGGCGCTAAAGAAGAAGGTGCGTTTTCCAGGTTTATGGTTGAAGAAGAAGAGGAGGAGCCGGAAGAAGCGGAAGCGGATATCTATGATGCACCAACTCGAATTAATTTAACGTTAGCGGATGGCACGCAAGTGATTCCATTTGTGAATCAGCTCATTGTTGAGGCGGATAAGGCCGGGGCATCGGACATTCATATTGAGCCTTTTGGTCCAAGGGCGCCGGCTTTGGTTCGGGTTAGAGTGGATGGACTGTGCCGTGAGTTCACAGAGATTCCTGCAGAACATGCAGCGAATGTGGTGGCTAGAATTAAGGTGATGTGCCGTTTAGATGTGACCGAAAGGCGTATGCCTCAAGATGGTAAGTGTAAGCTTGAAGTGGACGATGGTACGTTAGAGTTGCGGGTGGCAACAGTGCCAACTGTACTCGGAGAGTCTGCCGTCATGCGTCTGTTGTCAGGTGGTGGTGCACTGCCAATTGATAAGTTGAATTTCTCGAAGCACAACATGAGCCGCGTAAAACAAATGATGTCGTTACCTCATGGTTTGGTGTTGGTTGTGGGGCCAACCGGTTCTGGTAAAACAACGACGTTACATGCCATGTTAGGCGAATTGAATAAGCCGGATAAAACCATTTGGACAGCTGAAGACCCTGTGGAAATTACCCAGCCAGGATTGCAACAGTTACAAGTGGATTCTGGTATTGGCCTTGGGTTTGCAGATGCACTTCGTTCTTTCTTGCGTGCAGACCCTGACATTATTCTTATTGGTGAGATGCGTGATAAGGAAACCGCAAAAACAGGCGTGGAAGCCTCGTTAACAGGTCACCTAGTATTGTCTACATTACATACTAACTCGGCGGTGGAAACGATTACCCGTTTGTTAGATTTAGGCCTTGATAGAATTAACTTTTCAGATGCAATGATTGGTATTGTTGCACAGCGGTTGATTCGAGTATTTTGCAAATGTGCAAAACCGCATGAGCCAACTGAAATTGAATATCAGCAGCTCAGAACCGCTTATGGTGAGGAAGCTTGGGATACGGACATTGGCTTGGCAAAAGCGGATGTTCACCTGAAGAAAAAGAGCCGGTGTGCTGAATGTGGTGGTACTGGGTATAAAGGTAGAACAGGTATTCATGAGGTGCTGGTATCTAATGCAGAAATGCGGCACATGATTAACCAAGCGGCAACGATTGGTGAAATGACTGTTCGCGCTAAAGAAGATGGTATGAGATCACTGTTTCAAGATGGTGTTGAAAAAATTCTCAGCGGTGAAACGGATATGGCGCAACTACTTGCCGTTGCAGCTCGCTAAGCCTCCCCACTACTTGCAATACACGTTAATAACAGTAACACTCCATAGGTTATTCCAACCTATGGAGCAAGTCCCTTGCCTGATTTAAAAGCATCTTCTGAAAAAGCCAAAGAGCGATCAAAACAGTTTGTTGCTCAATACCAATTAAAAAACTTGAAAGAGCGCGGTCTCATCGGTGCCTCGGTTTTTTTAGGGGGCACTTTAGTCGTTATTTTATTTTTGCTGGGGTGGTACTGGGGTCAAGAGCCAGAGATGTTCGACATTGATGAAGTAGCCGCTGAAATGCTGGAGGGTAAAGCACCTGTTATCGGGCAGAATACAACGGTAACACTGATTCATGTGCTGGATGTTATGTTACACAAACCTGGCGGCTATCAAAGTAATGATGTGATGCCCCCTACGGTTTTTATGGATAATATTTCAAGCTGGGAATTTGGTGTGTTGACTCAGGTAAGGGATATGGTCAGAACATTTCGTAATGACTTCAGTCGTTCGCAATCCCAGTCTCTTGAAAATGAGGCGCTATCGGTTGCAGACCCTCAGTTAAGTTTTAGTAATGACACTTGGATGTTTCCATCAAGTGAAGGGCAGTATGAGAAAGGGGTGGATGCGCTGAAAACGTATTTATCCGAGTTGGGTGATACAAGCAATCATAGTGGTCAGTTTTTTGCCAGAGCGGATAATTTAAGTACTTGGCTGTCATTGGTTGAGAAAAAATTAGGCAGCTTATCACAGCGTTTATCGTCAAGTGTTGGCCAGGTACGAGTGAATACAGATTTGGCTGGCGAGAAAAAAGCAGAGCAGTCTACATCAACACCCAAAATGTTGATCGTTAAAACGCCTTGGATGGAAATTGACAATGTTTTATATGAAGCTCGTGGCACTACATGGGCTTTGCTTCACTTTTTAAAGGCCATTGAAAAAGATTTTTATGCGGTGTTAAAAGATAAAAATGCGGTGGTCAGTTTGCGCCAAATTATTCGTTAGCTAGAGTCTACTCAGCAAGCTTTATGGAGCCCTGTGGTCTTAAATGGACGTGGTTTTGGTATTACGGCTAATTACTCGTTGGTACTGGCTTCCTATCTTTCGCGAGCGAATGCTCAGGTGATTAATTTGCGCGAGCTGTTGAAGCGAGGTTAAGGCTTTCTCCACTATAGGTGGCTTTATACGCTTTTAAAGTTGCGTCTTCTCTCTATAACCTGATGAATGAACTTTGAGTCTCTTTTATAAAGAGACCTTTATGGCCGAAAAAGGTGACCACATTAAGGTTGTCACCTTAATGTTTTATCGTTACCGTTAGCTTCAGCTGAGACGTTCAAAATAACCTATTTTTTCTTTTTCTTACGATTGGCCTTATGGATCGCTCGGTTATCAACAGATAATGCAGCTTCATGCATCGCTTCGGATAACGTTGGGTGTGCATGGATGGTACGAGCTAAGTCTTCTGAGCTGGCTGAAAACTCCATTGCAACAACAGCCTCAGTAATCAGCTCGGAAGCTGCAGGGCCAATGATGTGGACACCTAAAATACGGTCAGTCGTTTTATCCGCCAGGATTTTTACAAAACCTGCTGTTTGATTCATTGCATGAGCACGGCCAATAGCCGCAAAAGGGAACGAGCCACTGTTGTATTCTATGCCTGCTGCCTTTAACTCCTTTTCGTTGGTGCCAACCCAGGCAATTTCAGGGAGGGTGTAAATAACTGAGGGCACTAAGTCTAAATCGCAGGTAGAAGGGTAGTCATTGGCAATCGTTTCAGCAACAGCAATACCTTCTTCTGATCCTTTGTGTGCAAGCATGGGGCCACGAACCAAATCTCCAATCGCATAGACACTTGGGATATTGGTTCGACATTGCTCATCCACATGGACAAAATTGCCTTCATCTAGCAGTAAATCCGTGTCTCTACTGGCCAGTTGGTTGCTATTTGGGGTTCGGCCAACGGCAACAATGAGCTTGTCGACGACCAACGTTTGGTCGCCGTCTTTATCTTGATAGTGAACAGTGACTTGATTATCTGCTACTTCTGTTTTGGTCACTCTGGTGCTTAAGTTGATGTTGAGACCTTGAGCCTTGTATTGTTTTAATGCTTCGCGGCTGACTTGAGTGTCTGCCATCGGTAAAAATTCATCTTGTGCTTCGAGTATCACAACCTCACTACCGAGCCGTTTCCATACGCTACCGAGTTCTAGGCCAATAACACCTGCACCAATAACGCCGAGTTTAGCGGGGACTTCGGTGAAAGAAAGGGCACCAGAGGAATCGACGATGGTGTCTTTGTTCACTTTGGCAATACCAATATCAACCGGGCTTGAACCTGTCGCTAGGATTATATGTTCAGCTTGGTAGGTGGTGACGCTATCATCTGTCGCAATGACTTCAACTTGCTTGTTGGCCAAGAGTTTTCCATGACCCTTAAGCCATTCAATACCATTGGCTTTAAATAGCCCTTGTATGCCTTGGGTCAGCTGTTTAACCATTGTCCCTTTGCGATCCATCATGGTTTTTAGGTTGAGTGAAACGTTGTCAACTTCAACACCAAAATCAGCCAGTGCATTTTGTGCTTCATGATATTTTTCGGAGCTTTCGAGTAGGGCTTTCGATGGAATACAACCAACGTTCAAACATGTACCGCCTAGTGTGGGTTTGCCATTATCTAGCCACATATCAACGCAAGCCGTTGTAAGGCCGAGTTGGGCGCAACGGATGGCAGCAACGTATCCGGCAGGACCTGCACCAATGACGATGACGTTATAGCTTTTTAATTCGCTCATGTTTGTTGGCTCCAGTAGTTTTATGGTGACACTTTATTGTGATCTGTCGAGGGAATAAATGACAGGTTTTATCAAAGTTGAGGGGAATATTTATTAAAATACTATAGGGCCATTAATGATGAAACATTATGGCTCTATAGTGTTTTTCTGGTGCTTATTGCTTTTTTTTAAACATTAAGAAGTAGCCTAGCAGGGTCTTCCAATGCATTTTTGATGGCCACTAAAAACTGCACGGCCTCGGCACCATCAATGATTCTGTGGTCGTAAGAGACGGCCATATACATAATGGGGCGAATCACAATCTCACCATTTTCAATAACCGGTCTTTGTACAATGTTGTGCATGCCTAAAATAGCACTTTGAGGCGGGTTTAAAATTGGCGTAGAAAGCATTGAGCCAAAGGTGCCGCCGTTGGTAATGGTAAAGGTGCCACCGGTTAAATCATCATAACTCAAGCTGCCATTTTTAGCGGATTGGGCATAATTAACGATTTGTTTTTCAATGTCGGCAAAGCCCATGCCATCGGCATCGCGTAATATGGGTACTACGAGGCCTCGGGGTGACGACACGGCAATGCCAATATCAAAATAGCCGTGGTAAATAATGTCTTTGCCATCAATGGATGCATTAACAACCGGGAATTTTTTTAGCGCCTCGGTGGCCGCTTTAGCAAAAAATGACATAAACCCTAATTTGCTTTCATGGGTTTTTTGAAACAAATCTTTATATTTGTTTCGCAGGTCCATGACCGGCTTCATGTTCACTTCATTGAAGGTTGTGAGCATGGCGGCTGTTTGCTGTGCTTCAACTAATCGTTCGGCAACTCTGGCGCGGAGTCGGGTCATCGGCACGCGTTGCTCAGGCCGGTTGTTGTTATTGTGTGGTGCTGTAGTTGGGCTAGGCGTAGCAGGGGTGCTGGCGGCTTGTGCAGGTTGGGCCGTCGCGTTATCGAGGTGTTTTTGCACATCCTCTTTGGTAATGCGACCATTTTTTCCACTACCTGAGATACTAGCGGGGTCTAGTTGATTTTCTTGTATTATTCGCCTGACTGCAGGTGATAATGGGATATCTGATTCTGTTTCTGTTTGGCTCTCTACCGCTGTGGTGTTTGTAGCTGCAGCGATCGCGGACTCATCAATTTGGGCTAGCAGTTCGCCTGAGGTGACGGTTGCACCATCTCCAACCACAATTTTTGTAATAACACCATCACATGGTGCTGGTACTTCTAAAACAACTTTGTCGGTTTCAAGGTCGACCAAAGTCTCATCCCGAGTAACGGCATCACCTGCTTTTTTATGCCAGGTAATTAAGGTGGCATCGGCAACGGATTCGGGTAAGTTGGGAACAAGAACGTTAGTGCTCATGTGTGTTTCCTTCTAATTCGCTAGGGTCGATTTGTAGGGCGCTGAAAATAACACACTTTTGCTCGTATACGTGTTGGTGATGATTTCCAGTGGCAGGAGAGGCTGCTGTTCGCCTACCTGCATATGTCAGTTTTAGATCGTATTTTTTTGTATAGTAGTCAAAACGGAATTTAATTTGATCCCAAGCGCCCTGGTTTTTAGGCTCTTCTTGGCACCAGGTGAGTTTTTTTGCATTAGGATAGTTGGCGATAATCGTGTCGAGATCTTCTTGTGGGAACGGGTATAACTGTTCTAATCGAATAATCGCGGTGTGTGTAATTTCTCTAGTGGTTCGCTCGGCGGTGAGGTCGTAATATACTTTGCCACTGCACAGTACGATGGCATCAATCGCTGTTTTATCCATCTCTTCTGTTTCGTCTAACACCGTATGAAACTGGCCATCTGATAACTGCTCTAAACTGGATACGGCAGCCGGATGTCTTAGTAAGCTTTTAGGGCTCATGACAATCAAGGGTTTTCGGTACGGGCGAATCATTTGCCTACGTAGCATGTGATACACTTGGGCAGGGGTGGAAGGGATGCACACCTGCATGTTCTTCTCAGCACAGAGTTGTAAATATCGCTCTAATCTGGCAGATGAATGTTCTGGTCCTTGGCCTTCATAACCATGAGGTAATAACATGGTTAGAGCGCAAAGCCGGCCCCATTTAGCTTCGCCGGAGCTAATGAATTGGTCGATAACAACTTGTGCGCCATTGGCAAAATCACCGAATTGTCCTTCCCAAATCACCAGAGACTTAGGTGATTTAGTCGCATAACCATATTCAAAAGCCAATACGGCTTCTTCTGATAATAAAGAGTCAATAACAAGAAAATTCTCTTGGTCATCTGCACAACTTTGTAATGGGGTATGTCGTTCACCATCGAGTTGGTTGTGTAAGACGGCATGGCGATGAAAGAAAGTCCCTCGGCCTGCATCTTGGCCAGATAAACGAACCGCATGCCCTTGTGATACCAGTGTGGCGTAGGCCATTGTTTCTGCAAAACCCCAGTCGATAGGGGTCGCGCCTGCTGCCATTTTACGTCTTGCATCAACGACTTTTTGCACCCGTGGGTGTAACGTGAATTGATCCGGTAGGGTGGTCATACGGGTGGATAATGCTTGTATTGTGGCTACGGGAACCGTGCTGTCAAATGGTTCTGTCCAATCACGGTTAATATAAGGGGTCCAGTCGGTCGTGTAGGCACTATTATTATCAACCAATGGCCGAGCAACATTTTTTCCTTGCTCTAAGCGTTCTCTATACTGAGAGACCATGTCATTGGTTTGAGCTTGTGTTAATAAGCCTTCTGTCACCAGTATTTGTGCGTAGTGTTCACGTGTTGTCGGTGTGCTACGAATTTTTTGGTACATTTGAGGTTGAGTGGCTGAAGGCTCATCCGCTTCGTTGTGACCGTGGCGGCGATAACAAACCATGTCGATCACAACGTCAGTGGCATACTCATGGCAATAGTCCATGGCCATTTGAGTGACGAAAATCAGTGCTTCAGGGTCATCTCCATTCACATGGAAAATAGGTGCCTGAATCATTTTTGCAAGATCAGTACAGTATAAAGTGGATCTTGCATCCATTGGATGGCTAGTGGTAAAACCAATGCGGTTATTGATCACAATGTGGACAGTACCACCGGTAGAAAAACCACGGGTTTGTGACATGTTGATGGTTTCCATCACCACGCCTTGTCCTGCAAAAGCGGCATCACCATGAATTAAAATAGGTAAAACTTGTTTGGCGTCTTTGTCCCCCCTTAATTGTTGCCTTGCTCTAACAGAGCCTTCAATTACTGGGTTAATAATTTCTAAGTGAGATGGGTTAAACGCGAGTGCTAAATGCAGTGGGCCGCCAGGGGTTTCGACATTGGTTGAAAAACCTTGGTGGTATTTTACGTCTCCAGAACCATTGTGTTCGACTTTATGTCGGCCCTCAAATTCTTGGAATAATAGCTCAGGTGGTTTGCCCATGATGTTGATCAACACATTTAAGCGGCCACGGTGTGCCATACCGATGACGGCTTCTTTAGTGCCTGAAGCTCCGGCATGCTGAATGAGCTCATCAAGCAGCACGTTAAGGCCTTCTCCGCCTTCTAAAGAAAAACGCTTTTGCCCGACATATCGGGTGTGTAAATAGCGCTCTATACCTTCAGCTGCCGTCAGCAATGAGAGAATCTGTGTTTTTTTATCGGCATCTAGTTGCTGATGAATAAAATTTTCTTCTAAGCGTTTTTGTACCCAACGTTTTTTCTGGGTATCGGCAATATGAGAATACTCCGTGCCGATGCTACCGCAATAACAAGCCTTTACTAGAGTGATAATGTCTTTGAGTGTCATTCGGTCATTTGCAAACAATGAACCGGTATTGAACTCGGTGTTCATTTCTATCTCGCCTAAACCGTGAAATTCAGGGAGTAAATCGGGGACGGGGGGTCTGGGGCAAAGTCCTAAAGGGTCAAGGTCTGCTTCTTGGTGCCCTCGCACACGATAAGAGTTGATTAGTCTCAGGACTGCAGCTTGTTTTTCAGCGGCAAGCGGGGATAGGCATTCGCTGCTTTGTGCGCTGGGGTGCTGGGCTATTTCAGTAAAAGACTCAATGACCGTACTATGAGGGGTATCGATATGATTGAGGTCTTTGTCGCTTTGGATACTATCAAAGTAATTGCGCCAGCGATCATCTAAGGTGCTGGGTTGTTTTAGGTATTGTTCGTAGAGGTCTTCTATAAAGGCTGCGTTACTGCCGTAAATAGCGGAACTCTCTATCAATTCTTCGAATTTTTTGGCCATGATGTTTTACTGTTTTAAGTGAATACGCCTTTTTTAAGCATAGTTCAAAATGGCTAAAGCTGAGGGGCTTTGATTTCAAATTTTAACTTGCGAACAATTGTTTTTACTTTCGGGCCGTAAATAATAAAACTCTGTTGTATTTGATAGGTGTTCACCAGTTGGCTCATGTTAAATGCAGAGCTAAATAAATTGGCTCTCAGCAGTATTGAAATGGGTTTACCCTCTGGGGTGTATTCTATGAGGGCTTCATCTAAATTGTTGCGCTGATAATGACCATGTGCGGTTTTTATTTCAACGAATCGGCTGAGTAGCCGGTTGGTATCTTTGTTAACTGCTTGAATTCGATTGCCACGGCGTTGAATAAAGTCGCTATAACGCTGAGCAATTTCATCATTTCTGGCATCTGTTTTGAGGTAGCTGTCAATCGGAGAGCTGAAACCACTGTGTTTGATTTTGTGAATGTAGCGGATAAAGTCCTCAAATACTTCAATGTCATATTTGTCTTGTTCGTAGACAATGGGGGTGGGGTAAAAGCGCTTGGTTAAATTGGCATCTTTGTTGAGCCAGGTGTCGATTGTGCCTTGGGGCGTGTTGCGTGGTTCTGGTGCTTTATTTGAGGTGGTTTGCAAGCAGCTGCTGAGGCTGATGAATAATACGAGTAATAAGGCGCGTTTCATGAATGAATTCCAAAGTGGCGGTTTCATTAACTTATAGCATGGCTTGAGACACGGTCAAAATATCGACCTCGAAACATGAGCCTGGTTTGCTCCCCTGTTTCTGTAAAACCGGTGCGATTGTGTAACACGTTGTTGCATAGCAACGCTTGGCCTGATGCTAATGTGCCTTGAAATTGGCTGGGATGGCCATCGGCAAAAAGCTCATGAAGGCAGGCTAAAGCCGACTTTAATATGGCTGAGTCATGCCATTCAATGCTTTTTTTACGGTGGGTGTAGCGCATGTGCAATTGGCCGTTTATGGTGGAAAAAACGGGGCCGCCTTGTGCCGGTCTCAGTGTCACGCCATCATTTTCATGTGCGGGAATGAGCATGGCATTGGGGTGAAAAAGTGCGCGAATGAATTCAGGGTTTGTGTCTCTGATGTGAATGTAAGCGATTTCAGGGTCGATAAAGTGGTTCATACCCCCTGTTGCAGCAGGGCTAGCACAGTACAGCAACATGCCTAAAACTTGCTTGTTTAGTGGGTTGTAGTAGCCGTCAGTATGCCAGGCAATGGGTTTGTTGGTATAAGGAATAAAAGCTTGCTGTCTAGAGGGTTTGTTTTGTACTGATAGCGCAGTGACGGCTTCAGCGTTGGAGTAAATATTGGCATCTAGGTGTTGTAAGCCAACTTGGCTGCCAAGTTGAGTCACCGTTTGTGACGTAACCTCATTAGGTGCGGAAATGATGGCCATGTTGGTTTTGTTAATGAGGCTAAAAATAGCCTGTTGTTCAGGCAGGCTGAGCGAGGTGGCATCTTTTACAGAGATAACCAGCTGCTGAATGTCAGTCGGGTAGTTCTGTAATTTTTGCTGACGCCAACGTTGATAGGTATCAGGGTTATCTAATGTATAAGGTGATGTCATTACTAAAAGATACACTGATGCCCTGTAATAGGACATTATTTTTTTATTAGATTCTTAGGCTTAAGGGTGTATGATCGAAAAAAGGCGGTAAATCCCGTGAGTAGATGGACAATGGAGGCGGTAAAAATGCTAGTCAAAGATATTATGAGTCGTTCTGTAAAAACCGTATCAGCCGATACAAGGATGTTTGAGGTGGTCTCTCAAATGTGTCTCTATCGTTATAGTGGTCTACCGGTTGTTGGTGATAATGATGAATTGGTCGGTATGATTGCAGAAAAGGATGTCTTGCATTACTTGTTTCCGACCTTAGAAGATCTTATGGGTAATATTGCTGCCATTAACCTTGATGAAATGATGGATAAATACCAAGACGTGGTCAAGCTTAAAGTGGAAGAGATAATGCATCCGAAGGTGATTACTGTAGATCCTGACATGCACATAATGAAAGCCACATCTATTATGGTGAAACATCGGTTTCGACGGATTCCTGTGGCCGATGGCAATACTTTGGTGGGCATGATGAGTTTAGGTGATGTGCATAAAGCCATTTACCAAGCCAATATCTCAAAAATGATTTAAAGGTTTTCTGTTAAATCTGCCAGTGCCTCTTGAGCGGACGTTTGAACTTCTTCATGTTCGTCTGCAAGCGCGTGCTCGAGAATGGCAATGGCTTCACGCTGCCCGGTTAGGCCTAAAAAATAACAAGCATCACTTCTAAGGTGAACTTCTGTGTGCAATGTTAAACGTTGCAACTGTGGAATGATCGACAGCATGGCTGCCTTCCCTGCAAAACTCTCTAGTACAGCGCTTACGCCTAAACGAATATGCATTTCAAGCTCAGCACTTTCCAGTAATTTGATTAAGTCGGTTAATTGATGTTGATGGCTTTCAAGGTGTTTGATCACCTTGTTCGGCTGGCCATTGCTTAATTGCGCTAAAAATTCCGCCTGTTTGGAAGCTAATAGGATATTCTTAGGGTAGATAGGATATTGTTTCATTATTAGGAAATCATAACATTGACTGAAAAGAAAAAGATAACCGCAGAAAATCTGATTGCGCTAGGCACGTATTTTACCATTAAAAAGCATGATGGTGGCAGCATTCGTCTCGCCGTGAATATGCGGATTAAAAATGAAAAATTTGAGATTCCTGAAGCCGTTAAAGATGCAAACTTAGGCTGGGAAGCGTTAATGCAAGCGTTTCCAGGTATTGAGCAGGTGAAGCCACGGTTGTTGATTATGTCGGTGGATATTCAATACGATGCGGAGAAAATTAAGCCAGAGCATTGGGAAATGTGGTCGTGTGCAGAGCCAACACCAGAGTTAATCGGGTATTTTGAAGCGGGGATTACGTCACTATCAGCCCAGCTGGGAATCTCAGAGGAGTAGGGATGAACGGAGTGGTGACAATTTAAGCCCAATACAGTCTTATTGGGCTTAAATTGTGTGCGCTAGTTTGAGCTACCGCAACTGGTTGCAGAGCCACAAGTACCGCAACCGCCGCCGCCAGCAGGTTTTGGTAAGTTGTTAAAGACAAAAGACTCTTCGCCATTGCCTTTGTTAACAAAATCAATTTCAGCACCACGTAAATGTGGGATAGTGCCTTCGTCTACGATGACTTTGAAAGCATCGTGGTCGCGAACAAGGTCGTTGTCAGCGATTTTTTCTTCAACACCCATGCCAAAGCTGATGCCACTGCAACCACCGGGTTGAGCAAAAATACGAATGCCTTCAACGTCATCTTCAATTTCACTGAAAATTTGGGTGAACTTGGTGAGCGCAGCTTCGCTCAAGGTTAAATCGGTTGTTGTAAGTGCGATCATCAATATTTACCTTATATTTTTTTCGTAGTTCGAATGGTTATTCTATCAAAATAATTGGATCTTTGTATCTAGTGGATTATAGCATGCCGTAAAAAGGCTCAACTTGAACCATTTCTCCGACCTCTGCACCGCTACTCTCTTGATCTAACAAGATAAAACAGTTTGCTTGTGCCATTGAGGTCATCATGTGTGAGCCTTGTTTGCCGGTGGTGCCAACCACTAATTCCCCTTTTACAGTGTGGCTCAATACGCCTCGCTGAAATTCTAAGCGGCCAGGTGCCTTTTTGAGCTTGTCGGTCAGTCGCACGTGAAAGCGCTGCCTTTGGCTGAAAGGTTGACCCATACGCTTACGAATGCCAGGTAATACAATTTCGTAAAAAGTGGCCATTGCCGAAACAGGGTTGCCTGGTAAGCCAAAAAATAAGGTGTCGCCTAGGTGGCCGAAGGCTAATGGTTTTCCTGGTTTTATGGCGAGGCGCCAAAAATTGACTTGGCCAACTTTGTTGAGCGTATCGGTCACGTAATCCGCTTCGCCGACTGAGACACCACCAGAGGTGAGTAGAATATCGGCACAATTCATCGCTGATTTAAATGCCGACTCTACAGCGTCACGTTCATCAGGAATGACACCCATATCTAATATTTCTGCACCCAATTCAGTGAGCAGGCTGTGGATAGCGTAACGGTTTGAATCATAAATTTGCCCCTCTGCAAGCGCTTGGCCTAAAGGAATAAGTTCATCACCCGTGCTAAAAAAGGCAATGCGGGGTTTACGGATAGTCGTGACTTCTGCGATGCCAAGGCTGGCGAGTAAACCAATGTGGCTGGGGCGCAGTAAAGTGCCTTTATTGAGCACTACATCACCCACCTGTACATCCTCACCTGCATAACGCACGTTGGCTTGGTTTTTAGGAGGCACAGTGATGTGTATGTGTTGCTCTGTGCGGCTGACGTGTTCTTGCATGATGACGGTATCGGCCCCTTCGGGCACAACGGCACCTGTCATAATGCGGGCGCATTGCCCCTCCGCAACGCTGTCATTAAATGGCCTACCCGCAAAGGCGGTACCGATGACAGTAAATACACTGTTTTCATCTTGATAGTCTGCAAAGCGAATGGCGTATCCATCCATGGCCGAATTGGTGAAGGGGGGTACTTGAATGATTGACTGTACATCTTCGGCTAAGGTGCCATTTAAGCAATCTCTAAGGGGAAGCCGGATGGCATCAGTGAGTGGCTCAATGGCATCAATAATTTTGTGAATGGCTTCATCTAGGGTGATTAATTCTGGAGAAGAGCACGGGTCTGACATGATGAGTCCTTATGCGAATGAGAAAGGGTGTCTATTGGTTGGGCTGTATATTAACACGAGCACATGACGAAAGTATGATTTAGAAGGTGGGCATTATAAGGGATTTTCTAGCGTAAGAAAGAGCGTGGGTAGTGGGTAAATCACTGGCCTTAATCAAGCTTCAGTTGTGTAAAAGAAGGTGAATTTCCGTCACCAAAGGGAAGGTTGATAATTCCTGTGATAAGGGCGTTGGTCTTCGTTGTTTTGCTGGAGGAGTTTAATGGAATAAGTGATAATACAGCTTCAAATGCCGGAAGATCTGCTGTGCGATTTACAGTTTTTTGATACCGCCAAAAATGGCGTTGGGGTGCAGCCGGTACAAGATTTAGTGATTAAGGCATTAGAGTGGTATTGCTGGAACTCACCTTCAAGTATTGCGTTGTTTAAACAATACCCCTCGGGTGATGCTAACGGTCGAGAGTGTGAACTAGATTGGGTCAGGGATTTATTACAGACAGGTTAATTCAGGTGAGTGTATTGTGTTGTTTTTGATGGCTGCAAATGAACTGAATGATCATCCCGTGATTATTTAAGTCTAATACCGGTAGCGTGGTCTCAACGTTGGTTTGGTCTGTAATCACACCAATGATTTGGTTGTCATCAGGGTAAAGCCAGGGTTGATTGGTCGCAGCTCTATTCAGTTCTAGCTTTGGGAAATTGGCGTGTTTAAAACCTTCAATTAATATCAGGTCTAAGGTGTCATGATTTAGTCTTGGTATGAGCTGTTCTAAAATAGGCTCTTGTGTGGCAGTGACATGTTCCTCTATTAAAGCCCAGCGCTTACCTGAGGCAACCATGACTTGTTCTGCACCTGCTTGTCTATGGCGGTAGCTGTCTTTCCCTGGGGTATCGATATCAAATTTATGATGCGCGTGCTTTATCACCCCAAGGCGTAATGGCCTTATTCTTAATAAGGGAATGAGTTGTTCTAATAAGGTGGTCTTGCCACTGCCACTAAAGCCGACAATGCCAATGATAGGGGTGGGGCTAAGTTCTGTCATGTTCATGTTTGGCGCTCCCATTCACTCATCGCTTGAGCATCGTTAAGGTTGGCAAAGTGCTTGGCGTGGTCAGAAAAATCGACGCTGATGCAGTGTTGTGTCTTAAACCAGCGGCCTGCTGCTCGGTCACCATTGTCTAAGTAAGCACGTAATTCGGCTAGCCGTGATTTTGGGGTTAGGCTAAAAGTGGGTTGCAGTCTGCCATCAATGCTTGCAACAACAGGCACTTTATTCTCAGCGTGCTTAAGCATGGATGCGATATAATTAGGGGCAACATCTGGTGCATCACAGGGCACGCTAATCACCCACTCTGTTTTAGCTTGGCTGAGGGCAGTGTAAAGGCCTGCTAGCGGCCCAAGATAACCTGTGTCGAGGTCTTCAAAAACTGGGAAGCCATATTTTTGATAAATATCGATATTTCGGTTGGCATTAATGACTAATTGAGGGTTTTGCGGATATATTTTGGCGAGTACCGTTTCGATCATCGGTTGTTGATGGAGCAGGCTTAAGCCTTTATCAACGCCTTCTAATCTGCTGCCTTGGCCACCGGCGAGGATTACGGTGGTGACGTTGTCTAAGCTGAGCGACATCCTGTATTCCAGCTGGGTATGAGAGAGAGAAAGGTGTACTTATGCTTCTGATAATACGTTTTGTATGAGTGTTTTAACAGCGTCGGTTTCAAAAGGTTTGTCGCAAATAGCCGAAACACCTGATTGCTCTACGGCGGCTAAGCGGCTTTCATTTTCTTCACTGGTGACCATTAAAACAGGGATGGAGCGTTGAGAGCTTTTGGTTCGGATGTATTCTACTAAGCCTGCACCATCTAGTTCTGGCATGTTGTAGTCGGTTACAATTAAGTCGAAATAGGTTTCGTTGATGAGCGCAATTGCCTCTTTGCCATCGGCTGCGTGTGAGATAATTTCAAACCCAAGGCCGGTTAAAATTCGAGTAATGTGTTTTCTGGCCATGAGACTGTCATCGACGACCAGGACTTCCATATTTTCAATGTCTAGATCTTCAAAATCAATTGCGGTTGGAGAAATGAAGTCGATGGTGGAGTTTAATGCCCTAACCAGTTCTTGCTTACTAAAAGGTTTGGGTAAAATGCCGACAATGCCTGCTTGGCGAATAGGGTCTAATGCTCGGAAACTGGTTTCGCTAGAAACTAGCATGAAGGCAACATCTGAGAAGTCATCATTGCTGCGAAGTTCCTCAACCACCGTTGTGCCGGTCATGTCTGGTAAGTACATAGTGCAGATGACAAGGTCTGGTGGTGCACGATTGATGGAGTCCAATGCATCCTGGCCTGATTTTTGTCGCTCTATATTTTGGATGCCTAGGTCGGTTAAATAACCGGTGATGATTTTTGCCTGCATGCTTGATGGCTCAACCAAAATAACCTGAAGCTCTTCAATGGAAACACTCATAACGCTGACTTTTTGTATTGTTTATTTGTATATCTATTTATATAGCACAAAATGGTGAAACGTCAGTGAATTAGCTGGCCTAAACCTGGGTATGGCTTTTGTTGTTTGTTGAAATGATGATGTTTTCTAACGGTTTGCTTCGTTATTCCTTGTTTTTATAGGCTTACTTTTTGAGTGGGCGGGATGACTAAATCCCGCCCGGAAATCAATGTCCTTACTGTTTTATCGGTGTCTAGAAATTGCATTAATTGAGAAGGGGGTAAGTTGCTGATGCTCTCTAGTGGGGCGACATAAATTTTTTGATATGGCTTTAGCGTATCTGCAAGGGGGGCTATGAGTATTTCGTACAGCTGATGTGAATTTTCGCGAACGGCTTGTGCGGCAGATAATGGCCCTAAATTGACGATTTGGACAGTCTCTTTATTGATGACCGTTGCCAAAATATGAACGGGTTGCCAAGGCTTTGTTTGTGTTGGAGAGTAAGGTTGGTATAAATAATATTCAACCAACACATTATCCTGTAAGGCGGTTTGTACCTGTTCTGCGTTGAGGCTGTCATGGGGTAAATTTTTCTGTAAATTGAGGTACAAAAAATCCTTCTTACGATCCAGTAGTAGGTTGTATGCCCTCTGACTATTTTGGGGGGATGGGTGGGTTAAAAAAAGTGTAAAATAGAATGAGTCACTACGGCTAGACAGCTGAACATACGCTTTGATCTCTTGTGCCATTGCATTTGAAAACTGATTCGAAATGTATTGCCTGGTATTGGCTAATACCTTGTCGAATAATGCTTCAGCTTTTTCAGGTAGCTTCATTTCAAAATATAGGGCGGCTAACTGGGTGTTGCTTGAGCGAGTGTCTGCATGCATATTGCCCAATACGCTTTGCTGTATTGAGCGTTTTCGCAGGTAAAATTCCTCTGCTAAAGGGTAGCGGTGTTGCTGATGATATAAATGGCCTAAATCATTGAGTACGGTAATTATTTTTAATCGGTCAGCACCTGATGAGTCATAATGTGCTTTCAGTTTTAGTAAAATGGCTTCTGCTTGTTTGAGTTTATTTTGGCCAATATAGGCGCTGGCTAAATTATTCAAACCAATCAGTGTTTCTGTATGTGTCTCACCGAGAGATTGATTGTATGTATTAACCACGTTGATGAGTACTGTTTCAGCGTGTGAAAACCGATGTTGTGCCATGTATTGCACCGCTAAATTGACTTGTGATTTTAATGTTTCAGGGTGATTGTCGCCGTGAATTTTTTGGCTTAATTCAGTCGCCTGTTGGTAGGTCTTTAGGGCGAGTTCCTGCTGCCCTTGTAGTGCGTATAACCCGGCTAAATTACTCAGACTTGGTATTAGGCGAGGGCTGAGTTTTCCTAATGCGGTTTGTTTTCGTGTGATGACTTCTTTAAACATGCTTACTGCTAGAAGGTAGCGGCCCTGTTCCTGATACAAAAGTGCTAAGTCATTGGCGCTTGCTAATGTTTCTGGATGATCTTCTCCTAGGGTCTCTTTTTTAAGCCCCCAGGCATTTGTTAATAAGCTTTCGGCTTCATCTAATTGACCAAGAAATAGATAAGCTGCGCCTAGGTTCGCTTGTAAGTTAATCGATTCTATGTGGCGGTCACCAAAGACGCTTAAATTGAGTGCCAGTGTTTGAACGCCAATGGTCACCGCTTGCTTATATTGGTTGAGCCTGGCGTAGGATGAGACTAAAAGGTTAGAGATTCTGAGTGTGGTTTGGTTGTCTTTGCCTAATTTTTGTTGGCTGGCAGGTAATGCCGGCTCAAGTAAGGAGACCGCTAAATGAAAATAATGTTGGCTTTGGTACAGCGTTGCTAAAAAGACCATGATTTGAAATTTTTGTGTGGTGCGAGCGGCTAAATTGTCCGCATGCTGCTCGTATATTGACAGTAATTGTTTATAAAAAGCGGCAGCCTCTTGGGGTTTATTGGCGCGATCATACATGATGGCGAAATTGGCCATTAGGTCGGTAAAACCAAGGCTCTCTTCACCGTAGAGTTGTAAGCTCAGTGCCAATGCTTTTAAGTAATAAGATTCTGAGTGGGGGTATTGCTGTCGGTTTTTATGGATGACTGCAAGTCGATACAGAATGGCAATGACATACTCATTGCGCGCTCCCTGAGTGTCTCTAAATTGTGTTAGGAGTGGCTCGAAAATGGCCTGCGCTAAGTCATCTTGTTGGCCATGGGAGAGATAGGTGTCCGCCAACTGATAATTTAGCTGAAGTGTCTGTAGGCCGAGTTTTCCGTGTAAAGTGGTGCTCGCTGTGATGCCTTTTTTGAGCAACTTGACCCCAAAGCTATGAATATCTTTGCTGTAAAAGTGGGGGAGAAAATCTTCGGCAGTGAGTATGTCTAGTGTTAGCGGGTTTCTTTCTTTCTGTGTGACTGAAATCCATTGTCGGTACAAAGGGGTGACTTCATCATATTTTTGCTGGTTGAATAGGGTTTTTATGAGCCATTCCAGCATCAATAGTGTTTCATCATTACTTTCTCCGAGTAATTTTTTCGTACCAATATAGCTCTGGGAAAAGTATTTTTCAGCAGAGGAAAGGTCACCTTTTGCTTGGTATAAATAGGCAATGGTCGTGAGTGTACTTATTGTGTCGGGGTGTTCTTTCCCCAGATTTTTTTCAGCATATTTCAGTGCTTTATGAGCCCATTCCAACCCAAATTCATATTCTTCAACATCATAATTGTGGACGGCTTGGCTAATTAAGCTGTCCCAAAACTCATCAACAGCATGGGCTTGTGTTAGAAGGCTTACGGTGAGCAGTAGTGTCAATAGGATGCGATTTTTCATGTTATTTATCAGGTCATTTTGTTGGAGTGTGCCGAGGATCATTGAAACGGAGGCAAGTGTCTTAGATCGACTGGGGTGATATTTGCAATGGTACTTTATAATTATAAAATAATAAAGTAATTTATATCTGGCTCTCGATAGAGAATCGGCATTGAGCGTATCCTCTGTTGTTATTGTGTGATGCTTTTGTTTATTGAAAGAAGGCTTAACTGTCGGTTGAAAACCGGGCCTGTCTGGAAGGGGTTGAGGTGCGGGTTGTGCTGTGAGCCAGGGGAGACTTCTGGCTATTTAAGAAAAACCGCTTATTTTTAAGTTTAGAAAGATTGAAGTCGGCCAAAATAATGGCTTTAGCCTCTTCTTCAGAAGTTTGTAGGGCGTCCGTGAGGGCGTAATACAGGCATTCAAACAAGCGCTTGAGAGCGATCGCATGGGTTTGGCCTGTGCGCTCAAAAAGCCAATTTGATACGGTGAAGAAGCGTTCAAAAGCAGGGCCGGTGGCAATGTGTTTTCTGGTGTTAGGGAAGTGACCTGAGTTACCAATCATGTCCCAATAACGGGCGAAGCGCCGTAGTTGCTGCATGGTATCGAAATGAATATCTTGATTACTGAGAATATCGTAAGGCGGCAATGGGCTGAAGACCATTTGGTACTCTTGAGTATGGCGGATGATCGGTGTGCCACGTAAACGCTTTAAAATGCCTACTTGAATTTCATGTGGTTTAGCTGCAATGAGTTGATCAAACCCCTCCCCAAAGCTGGTTTTTGTTTCACCAGGTAAGCCAATGATTAAATCGGTGTGCATGTGGACTTGGGTTTGTTCTCGTAGCCACTGAATGTTGCTGAGGGTTTGCGGGTTGTCTTGTCGCCGACTAATGTGTGTTTGTACTTCAGGGTTTAAAGATTGCACGCCAATTTCAAACTGTAGGCTGCCTTCTGGAAATTGTTGGATGGTGGTTTTTAGTGCGTCGGGTAACCGGTCTGGTATGACTTCAAAATGGACGAATAAGGGAGTGTCCAGTCGGTCTAGGAAAAACTGTAAAATGGCAAGGCATTGGTTTATTTTCAGGTTAAAGGTGCGGTCTACAAATTTAAACTGACGCACGCCTCGATCGTAGAGGTTTTTGAGTTGTGTTAAAAAAGCATCCTGAGGAAAGTTTCGGACTTTTTTATCCAGTGACGATAAGCAAAACTCACATCGGTAAGGGCATCCGCGAGAAGCCTCGATATAGATGACTCTATTTTTAATGTCATCATCGGTGTATTCATCGTAAGGGAAAAGGAGGGTTTCTAAGTCAGGAGGGGTGCCTGGGATGACTTTCTCTAACCTGGCTTTACCTTGGCAGAGTAAGTCTTCTACTAATTGCTTGAAGGCCACTTCGCCTTCTCCGGTGATGACATAGTCGGCAAGGTGGCAAATATTTTGTTGGTCTGTTTCATAACTGATCTCAGGCCCACCGAGTATGACTTTGATGTCTGGCCGGAGTGCTTTGAGGAGCTGTACAACTTCAGTGAGTTCAGTGATGTTCCAGATATAAACCCCAAGGCCAATGATTTTAGGGTTGTGCAGCAGCAGTTGCTCTACTACATCAAGCGGGCGCTGCTTGATGGTAAATTCTAACAATGTGGTTTCGGCTTTTAGTGCGCCAAGATTGGCATAGAGGTAGCGCAATCCAAAAGCAGTATGGATGAATTTGGCATTCAGAGTGGCTAAAATAATGGACTGTTTAGGCATAGCTGGCTATTTTAAATCATTTTACTGGAAACCTCACCCATGCAACGTTTCATGTTATTTTTTACCCAAACTATCTGGCAGTCCGATGTAAGTGTTCTGCCAGGGTGGAAATCCTTGTTGTATCGTCAAGCGCGGGTATTAATGACGGTGGTGCATGAGGCACAAAAAGATAATATTTTCCTTCGAGCGTCTGCGCTCACCTTTTTCTCAATGTTATCTGTTGTCCCTGTGTTGGCGTTGGCATTTGGTATTGCTAAGGGGTTTGGTTTAGAAAAAGATTTACGTGATCAAATTTTAACCAGTGCGGTCGGCCAAGAAGAAATCATTAACAAAATGTTGGATTTTGCATCAAAAGCCATTGATAACACGGCCGGTGGGCTGGTTGCCGGTTTGGGTTTGTTGTTCTTGCTGTTCACGGTGTTGAAGCTGTTAAACAATATCGAAGCTTCTTTTAATGAGATATGGGGGGTGACGCGCGCGCGAACGATCACCCGAAAGCTATCCGATTATTTGGCGATTATGTTGGTTTCCCCCATTCTGTTTTTATCTGCCGGGTCGATGTCTATTTATATTTCATCCGTGACGGCAGATTTGGTGGCAACCCAAGAGTTTTTTGAGTTGATTGGCCCAGTGTTAATGAAGCTCATTAAGCTAACACCCTACATTTTGGTTTGGTTGATGTTTATCATGATCTATTTGATTATGCCTAATACTCAAGTGCGTTTTAAATCAGCCCTCATCGGGGGGGTGATTGCGGGGACTTGCTTTGTGTTATTGCAGTATTTCTATATTGGGTTTCAAGTTGGGGCGGCACAAGCAAATGCCATTTATGGTAGTTTTGCCGCTTTACCCCTATTTTTGATCTGGCTTAATTTAAGCTGGATTATTACATTATTAGGTGCTGAAATATCTTTTGCACACCAAACCTCAGAACGTTTTCAAATGCAGTCTTGGGCAGGAGAGCCTTGTACCGCTATGAAGCGTAAATCGGCATTGTTGATTTTACAGTTGATTGTCAAGCGCTTTGCAGAAGGTGAGGTGGCTATAGGGAGCCATGAGTTAGCTGAAAAAATCAAGTTACCTGAAAGTTTTGTCGACGATTTATTAAAAGATTTGATCAGTGTGCACGTGGTGTCTACTGTGCAGTTGAATGACGATACAATCGCTTACCAGCCAGGGCAAGATATCGAGCGGTTAACCATTGCATCGGTTATGGCGTTGTTGGATGCTGAGGGGGATTCGTCATTAGTGCTGCATGATTCTGAAGCGTTAACGCGCATTAACGAAACATTAAATACTTTTTATCATTCCAGGGAAGCGCTAGAACATAATTACAAGTTGAAGGATGTGTAATGAATGTTTGGCTTAAGGTGGCATTATTCTCTGTGGTGCTTATGGTGTCCTTTGCGGTGGCCGTAAAATTAACACCAGTGCCTTCTGAGGTCGCTGAACATGCAGAGCGTTTGACGAAAATGACGCGCGGTCATAAAAGTATTGTGATGGCTTATTTGTCGGCCAGTAAAAAAGATTTGAAAGCGCCTTTTGCGACTCAATCAGAATGGTTGTTGCCTGCTTATTTACAACATTTGAAATTGAACTGGCACAAGGTGCCAATGATGTGTTGTAATGGTGCAGGCTCATATAATACGTTAATACATTTGTCATAGAAGCAAAAATGGGTAAAGGGCAGGTCATTGAAAAATCATGATTTAAGTCGGCTCACATTTTTAGTCGTCGATGATTTAAATACACAAAGAGACTTAATGAAAAGCCTCTTATGGGAAGCTGGGATTACAAAATTAAGCTTTGCATCAGACGGTCAACATGCCATCCAAAAAATAGCAAAAACGAATTATGATGTCATTTTATGTGACTATAACTTGGGTTGTCACAGCCCAAATGGTCAGCAAATTTTTGAAGAAAGCCAGCGGTTAGGATTACTCAAACCCAGTACGATATTTATTATGGTGACAGCAGAGCCTATATCGGTATTGGCACACAATACATTGTCCGCACCTGATGATTACATCAGCAAACCAATCAATACCGACATTTTATGTAAGCGTATTGATGCCATTAACAGTAAAAAACAAGTATTCAAAGGTGTCTACACAGAAATAAATAGAAAGCGATATGACCGCGCCATCAGTTTATGCGATAAAATGGCTAAAAAACATAAAAAATACAAGTTAGAATTTGCTAAAATAAGAGCGGGATTATGCTACAAAACAGATAGAATTGATGATGCTAAAATTATTTATACTCTGATTAGCAAGAAAAAAAATACTATCTGGGCTGAACTTGGGTTAGCCAAAGTCGCTTTGCGAGATAAATCTTATGATAAAGCCATTTTACACAGCAAACAGATCATAGAGCAACACGGTACACTCATTGAGGCTTATCATTTATTAGCAGAGGGATATACCGGAAAGCATCTGTACATTAATGCACAAAATACGCTTGAAAATGCCATTCAATTGTCACCACACATTATTCAAAGTCATCAAATTTTAGGTCAAACTGCACTGCAAGCAAACAATATCACGGTCGCAATAGCAGCATACAAGCAGGCTATTAAGCTAGGCAAAAACCTGTTTAATATGACTATTGATGACCAGCTTGGTTTGGCGCGTGCTTATATGCATGGGCAGCATTTTACAGAGGCCAATGCCGTTTTATCAAGCATTGCCGAACCGTTGCGAAGTGACGGTATTAATCAGCTTCGCTTACAGATTTTCCTGTGTCACCTTGAGTATCAACAAGGGCACATTTCCGCGGCAAAACAGGGCTGGAAAACGGTGCAAATATTAGCGGAAAATTTTGCCGGCCAAACCACACTGACATTATGCCGTGAGATATTGGATGGCGCAAAACTTTTCAAAGATACTCAGGCTGCAATGGCATTGGGTATAAAAAGCCACATTGTTGAGCATGAGGTGAGTGATGAAATCGACAAAATAAAGGAGATTAATAAAAAAGGCATCGCACTCTATGAAGAAGGATGCTTGCAAGAGGCGTTAGAATATTTCGAAAAAGCGGTGAATAACCTTCCTGATAACACAGGGATTTTGCTGAATTATGTACAGCTATTACTAGAGGAATCTAGAGAGCTTGGTTTTGATGATGAGTCCCTCGCAGACATTAAACGGTATTTGCGTAAAGTTAAACAGCTTGACCCGAGTAATCGAAGGCGCCTATTTTTACAAAAAGCACTCCAAACACTGCTCTCGGCCTAAGCAGAAAGTAAGGGGGAATATCACCTAAACCAGTGTACGACACTAACAATATAGTTGCTTAGGTATGCAGCTACCTGAACGGATTTTTTCTTTTTTTCTAGCAAAATTTAGCGCTGGATATCATCGATGGAACAATCCTATGCACGCGATACGCATCCATAAATGACACCCTCTGGCGGGTTGATTGTACTGGTCGCACGGAACCCCAGAAGGTAAAACAAGTTGATTTAGAGCAAAAAATTAAGTATCCATGTTACCCTAGTTGTGCCTTTGCGCTACTTGGCGTGATCTATTTGGTTAAATAATACAAGGATTGTGATGCAGTTTTTCTGGCGAGCTGAGAGTCATTTCAACTTAGCAAATTTAGTGACCATGATAAACATTGCTTCAGGTGTGGCTGCAGCCTATCTGATTAGCCAAAATCACTTCTTTGAAGCCATTGTCTTGGCATGGATTGGGGGGGCATGCGATATTATCGACGGTAAGATCGCGCGCAAGTATAACCTTTCAGGTAGTTTTGGTATTCAGCTCGACTCTTTTGCTGATTTTATTACCTTTGTACTGGTCCCCGTCTTTTTGGTTTTTCAGACCGCCTTCACGTCATCAGGTACTCAGCTCAAACTGTGGGGTGGCGCTGTGAGTATCTACTATGTTATTTCAGGTTTACGTAGATTGATTCAATTCAATATCAATTCAAATGTGGGTGAGGTTTCACGTTTTTTTACTGGAGTCCCTACGCCACTGGGAGGGATTTTATTATGGCTTTTGTATCTGGGGTTTCACTTTGAATTGATTGGCGTGCTTTTTGTGAGTGTCTTAATGATCCTTGTTGGGTGGCTTTTAAACTCTAACGTAAAAATACCCCACCCTTAAGTTAAGAAAAACGTCGCAAATAGGATACCTAATTTATGACAGTTTAAGATGGGTGCCCCGTTAGATTTGCTTCAATTCTGCACTCACGCTTTCCACGCGTTGATAACTCGGTTTGCGCCAGTCTTTGAGTATGACGTTACCGCTTATTTGACTGTATTTTTGCTCAAATGTGAAAACAAATGGCAGGCAATGTTCATGATTGATCTGCCGGCAAATTAGAGTGGGCTTCCGGCTAAATAGTGGTGTCAGCAGATGCTCTAAGCATCAATGGATGCAAGGTTTAGGCTGATTACGGCCAGTCGAGTTGGCGGCCTATTTGGCGAGTTATGCTAGCATAGCGGTCGTACTGAAAAGCTTTTGAGTTGGCTGTCAGGAAATCCCTATTTCAAGAATATCTACGCAAAATATAACCAAGACAAAAAGAAGAACTATAAGCCGGCTGGGTGGAATAGGTGGGATTCTTCAAAAATCACACTTAGATAGAAGGTCAATATACTATCTAAATGTTATTAAGTTATAACTTAACGTTTATTTTTACGAAATCGTAAACCTGCTAAACCTAACCCAAGCAACAACATGGTAGATGGCTCTGGAACTGCTGTTGCAGTAAAAAACTGGAAGAACTCGTCAGAGTTACCACTTCCATCATTTTCTCTAACAGTGACCTTGTTGAAAGCGGCATTGCTTGAAAAGCCAACAAGTATGGCTGTATCAAATTCACTCGTGGTAAAGCTTTCTGTGCCGACGTTTGTTGAGCCATTAAAAAAATTGAAGGTAAAAAGGCTAGCTATACTGTCATCTGCATAGGTAAAGGCAAATACATTTTGAAGCGAAGAGAACAAGACATCAAAATTCTCATCGCCGTTGAGTACATATTCACTACCATTTAATACGGGGCTAAAATCGAGGTATGCTGCTGTCCCTGTGGCTGGGTCTCCAACTCCACTTGCATTGTCTAATGTTATGTTACCACTGATGCTGACAAAATTGTTGTTACTAAAGGTATTATTATTAAAATCTTCTGCAAGAAGATTGAAGTCATTTTTATCGTTTGAAATGATGATTGATGCATATGCAGGCATATAGCTGATTAGTGATAATAGAAATACAGAAACGAGCTTTGTCATCTTGATACCTTAATGGGTTGTGTTTACATTTTGATAGATTGATAGCAGTTAACATGCCAGTTGTTATATGTATATATTTAAGGTAATGATTTATATGGTAAATATCATTTCATTATAATTCCCATAAAATATGTGCTGTAAAAAATTTTAACAGTATGGCAATGGCCACAATTGGTTCTCCTGAGTCATCGCCAGAGCAACACATGACAGGCAGCTATGCGCTTTTGGAGTATTTAGCCTGCTGCCCGATTTTGTTTCTTTAGGGCGTACAGTAAGCAATTTTTAGTGAGAAAATGCAGCGGGCACGCATTTAGAAAGCCATAATAACAACGGCTTCCTCATTGCGAGCTTACTGCTCGTCCTTGAGCAGTTAACGATTAAATATCCATATTTCTAGTGCGTCGTCTATTTCTACCCCCAAATACCGAACCGTACGTTCAATTTTTTTGTGGCCAAGCAATAGTTGTATTGCCCTTAGGTTTTTTGTTTTTTTGTAAATAAGCGTTACTTTTGTACGCCTCAACGAGTGCGTATCATAGTCAGTTGAATCTAAACCTACTTCTCTCGCCCATTGTTCCACTAGTCTTGCATATTGTCTGATAATCTAAACAAGAGCTGACACTGAGGTGTTAAAACTTTAGAGCAAATCACCTCATTAGCTGAGTGTAACTTTTTGACCGATTTGTCCCTCTCCGCCAAAGAAGGTGTTAAGCGACCTGGCTCGTTTTAGCCTTAAAGTAGGTGGTGAGCTATCCATGTGATTTTTGAGAAGCGCCAATGCTACTTAATGGCTTAAAATACATGTGAATTCAACGGGTGGACATTGAGGGGATATATTTTAAGTGTATTATTTCATTCTCGGCTGTATTAAGGAGATAAAAGTGGTAACCGTGTTCGGCGTCAACTATCTTGACCGGTTCGCGTCAATTATGATGGCCGATTAAGCACTGTCTTTTTTGTTACCTTTAGCTTGTTTTAGTTGATGTTTTTTACGATAACTTTC
>JABHGC010000205.1 GCA_018672285.1 Methylococcales bacterium | reverse complement strand
TGTTCGCGGCAGTTCACAAATTAAATAGCCGGCCAAGAAAATGCTTAGGCTACAAAACACCTTATGAGGCTTTTGAAGAGCTCACTGGCATTAAACAAGAAAATTTAACCGGTCATGCACTTATGACTTGAATTCAGGAACCATTTTTCTAAGGCATCCGGAGAATTTAAATCCGCTTTAAACTCGTTAATCCGGTCGTTGAAGATAGGGGGCATTGCCAGGCCATCAATCAACTCCATCAACACTTCGCGAACATCTGGCCCTTTTATTTCTTCGGCCGTCTCTTCAGATGCAGCCGCTTCCTCTTCAACGGCTGATTTAAAGATCCGATTTAAAAACCCACCCTTTGCCGTTTCTTCCTCTGCTTTATCTACCGAATCTACTTTCTCCACCTCTACAGGCACAGCAAATTCACTCAGCTTTTGGTATGTACCATAAATCAACAATAGTTCTTTGATCGCAGCGGTCCGAACCTTGACATTTTTTTCCGTTAATTTTTTTCTCAGCTGCTTAACTTTTTTATCCTTCCCAGGAGGAGGAGGGACACGATCGAGCAACCGAGTAAACAAACCCAGTTGATCTTTACTAGAACTGGATTTTTTCACTTCCACAGGTGCAGGTACAGGTTTTGTGTCTGGGCTATCGGATTCGACTACCTCAACCGCTTGGGATACTTTTGAGGGGTCAGGTTTCGGTAAAGACTGGCAAAGCGCATCCATTCTTTGCGCTTTAGAACTATCGATCTCTCCTGCGCCTAAAACCACACGCACATCTTTTAGATGGTCATCTAAATTGGGACTCAAACCTTCAGTCGCGTTGGTAATTCGGATAATAGAACGACTGATCATCTCACTCATAGAGGACCAGTCTTTTTCCATTTTTTCTAATGTATCCAAACTGTTGTAATATTTCTTTTTCCACTTTTCCAGCGCGTCATCACTCACGACGAAACCTCATTCTGTTATTAATCATAAACATTGGAATTCTCGATCCCTTAAGTTTAGTCAAAATTTTAAGTGACGTACCCTCAATCACGTTATACGCTCATTAAATGATTGCTTGCACTTACCATCCTAAAAAGCCGGCTAGACGTTGCTGTGAAAGCTGTCACATCAATTTGTGCCAGCAATGCATAAAAATAGACAATGCCATTCAAGAAAAATTTTTATGCCCTATTTGTGAGTCTCAAACCAAGCATTTAGGCTACGCCCACGCAATCGAGCCATTTTGGCGACGCTTAGGCAAAGTCCTGCGCTATCCATTCAACCCGTTCACCTTGTCTTATTTAGCAGGTTTAACGCTATTCCTCTTTATTGCGATGCTTATCCCAATCCCATTTCGTTGGATATTTTTTATTTTTATTCTCTATGCCATCGTAAAATACGCGTTTGCCGTTTTAGAACACAGTGCCAGAGGATTTTTAACGCCACCCGATTCAGGTTTAGGCCATCTGACCAAAAATAACTGGATTCCATTACAGTATATTGTCGTGCTAGGGGCTTTTTTGGCGATTATTTGGGCTGTGTGGACTTACCTGACGCTTGGGCTTGCGATCATTACCGCTGCAAGCTTGCTATACCTCATGCCTGCCTCAATCATGCTCTTAGGCGTAACCGGTAACAGCATTCACGCCATTCACCCAATCGCGTTATTAGATGTTACCCGCGCCATTGGAGCCAACTACCTCTTGCTCTGGCTCATGATGGTGGTCATTGCACTTGCAGATGGCCTAATCGGTCTTGCCATTGAACAAGGGTTACCAACCCTCATTGGTCTACCCAGTGGCTTTTTTATCTCCAGTTTACTGCTGATCGCTAACTTCCATTTACTGGGCTATGTTGTGTACCAATATCACGAAACATTAGGTTACGACGTCGACCAAGATTTTACCGAGGATGAAGACGACTTACCTTCAACGCATAGCGCCGATGCCATTCGCCAAGAAATTCATATCTTATTAGAAAAAGGCGACTACGAGACGGCCAAAAAAAGGTTAAAACATAAAATCATCAAAGAACCCAACAACTTAGAAATCCACCATTTCTGCCACCAGTTTTTAACCGAACAAAATGACCGACCTGGAATTCCGCGCCATGCCCAACAGTATTTACCACTACTCTTAGCTGCGAAGGAAAATAATCAAGCCATCAACGTGATCAAGCTCAGTTATGCCATTAACCCCGACTATAAAATTAAAGACGCTAACATCGCATTGAAATTGGCGCAATTGGCCATAGCGCAACATGAGAAGGGGCTTGCAACAACCATCTTAAGCCACTATCGGACACATTATCCTGGGGATAAAAACATGGTGGAAGCTCAGTTCCAATATGCCAAATTACTACACGAATTTCATCACGATACAGCCCAAGCCAAAATGATTTTACGCTCACTGATTGGCCGGCACAGCCAACATCCTAAAATTGAATTGTTAACAGACTATTGGAATAAACTGCAATAGTTTTGCAAAGGGGAAAGCACTTGCACAAGCCTAAAGAAGAATTTAAAGTGAGCCGCCAACCAAAATAATAATATCACTGGGTCATATGACAAATCCGCATCCACTATTTGCTCTACAATCCTATATCAATGAACGTATTATTGGCCAAGAAGGGCTAACATTAAGACTCTTTGTTGCCATTCTAGCTGAAGGCCATTTACTGGTTGAAGGCGCACCAGGCTTAGCCAAAACTAGAGCCATTAAAGAACTCAGCTCTGGGCTCGCAAGCACCTTTCGACGAATACAATTTACCCCAGATTTATTACCAGGTGACTTAACCGGTACTGAGATCTATCGTCCGCAAGAAGGCACATTCCATTTTAAACAAGGCCCTATATTTCATAATATTATCCTTGCCGATGAAATTAACCGAGCACCAGCCAAAGTCCAATCTGCTTTATTAGAGGCCATGGGTGAACAACAAGTAACCGTTGCCGATGAAACCTATATTTTACCCAAACTCTTTATGGTCATGGCCACTCAGAACCCGCTAGAACAAGAGGGCACTTACCCATTGCCTGAAGCGCAATTAGACCGATTTTTACTGCATGTAAAAATAGATTATCCTAGCATCGAAGCGGAACGTGCCATTTTAAAACTCAGCCGTGAGGATGCAAGGTCCCTACACACGGCAAAATTACCCCAAAAAGTACAAGAAGCCGATATTTTCAGTGCCAGACGAGCCGTCTTGGATTTACATTTATCGGACGCATTAGAAGAATACATTGTACAAATTATTGCAGCAACTCGAGACCCATCCGCCTATAGTGAAAAACTCAGTAGCTGGATACAGTATGGGGCCAGCCCAAGAGCCACCATTGCTTTAGATCGTTGCGCCCGTGCCCATGCATGGCTTGCAGGTCGTGATTATGTAGAACCTGAAGACATTCACGCGATGATTCACGATGTATTACGCCACCGCTTAATCCTTTCCTTTGAAGCCGATGCCGCCGGTATTACCACAGACGATTTCATCACTGAATTAGTGAGCAAAATCGGAGTCCCATAATGTTCTGGCGAACCAAAGACAATGCATCCGCCAAGCCAAGCCTTGAGAACAAAGTCTTAAATTCAGCGACGTATTTAGACTTACAAACTATGATGGGTTACCGCTATGATGCAAAAAAACTGGCTTTAGCCAAACAAGCCTCCGTCCACTCAAAACAACCGAGTGGTCATCGCACTAAGTTGCGTGGTCGAGGCATTGATTTTGACGAAGTCCGCCGCTATGAACCCGGCGACGATATTCGCACGATGAACTGGCGAGTCATGGCAAAAACGGGCAACCCATTCACCAAATTATTTCACGACGAACGTGAACGCCCAGTGATTCTATGGCTGGATTACAACCCCAGCATGTTTTTTGCCACGAAAAATCACTTTAAATCTGTGGTTGCCAGTAAAATTGCCGCATTAATGGCATGGTCAGCATTTCATCATGGAGATCGCTTAGGTGGCCTGGCATTTGCTCAAGATCAACACTGGGAAATTCGCCCGAGACGACAGCAAAATACCATTTTACGGTTTTTATCCGTTATGGATGAGGCCCAACAAAAAGCCAATTGGGCAGGGGATAATGCCAACATAGACAGTAGTCTGGCGCGATTAAGACGTATTACCCAATCGGGCAGTTTGATTTTCCTAATCAGTGACTTTAGAACCACAACCAACCTCTCCGATACCCATTTGAACCGACTAGCTCGCCACAACGATGTGGTGATATTCCATATATATGACCCCATCGAAAAACAACTGCCACCAGGGCATTTTCGAGTCACCGACGGACAAAAACAACAATTGGTCGATAGTCATCATCAACCTAATAGGACACGCTACGAGCAAGAATTTACCAAACATGAGGCCCATTTAAAAGCACTGTGCTGGAAGGAGGGGATGCGCTATATCCCTGTCAGTACAGAATATGATGTGCTGACCACACTGCAGCGCTGCGAAGTCTGCTCTCCTTTTATCAACTTGAAGTAGACGCATGGATTTACAATTACTACTCAACGGGTTGAGAGAGATACAGGTACCTGAAACGGTGTCTATTTGGCCATTAGCCCCCGTTTGGTGGATTAGCCTATTTTTAATCATCGCGTTAATCAGTCGCAGCGCATTCAAGCGCCGTCCAGTTAAAAATCCTGCTGTGGATTTAGCATTAGACCAGCTTAATCTACTGAGAAAACAATACCGAGACCATCAATCTACAAGCCAAAGCTGTATTGACCTGTCACAACTTTTACGCCAAATGGCATTGTCACTCGCCCCCAGAGATCAGGTTGCTCAGCTAACAGGACAACCTTGGCTACAATGGTTAGACCAACAAGCAAACATGCAAGAGTTTAGCTCAGGTATTGGCCAAATTATGCTCAGTGCACCCTACCAAGCAAACCCAGATATCAACATTCATCCACTATTCAAACTCATTCGCCGCTGGATTAAACAAACCCAAGGAAAGCCAAAACATGATTGAGCTAACCTGGCCATTTGTCTTGTTATTACTCCCGGCGCCAATCATTGTTCGTTGGCTACTCGCACCTGCTCAACCTGCTTGCGGTGCGGCGATTAGAGTCCCTTTTTACCAATCTTTTAACGGTTTACACAGTAGAAAAAGTTTTGCCTGGATGCAATCAACACATTGGCATATTTGGTTTTCCTACATTATTTGGCTGTTATTTTTGCTCGCACTGAGTCTACCTAAGTGGATCAATGACCCTATACACTTTCCAACCAGTGGTAGGGATCTTATGCTGGCAGTTGATATCTCTGGCAGTATGGAAACGGAAGACTTTACAGTTGATGACAAAGTCATTTCCAGACTCGATGCCATTAAACGAGTGGCAGGACAATTTATTGAACAACGCAAAGGCGACCGCATTGGCTTGATTTTATTTGGTAGTAAAGCTTACCTTCAAACCCCACTCACCTTTGATACCGATACCATACAACAATTTTTAAGCACAGCTGAAATTGGTTGGGCAGGGCAAGATACCGCTATTGGCGATGCCATCGGTATTGCATTAAAACGGCTACAACCCAAACCTGAGCAGCACAAAGTACTGATTCTCCTCACCGATGGCACTAACACCGCCGGCATTGCAGACCCCTTTCAAGCCGCCGAATATGCAGCTAAACAGGGCATGAAAATTTATACCATAGGAGTTGGTAGCGAACGCGTGAAACTCAGTTTACGCCTAAAAGATGAGCCAAACCTTGATGAACATAGTTTGGAAGTCATTGCCAGAGTCACAGGAGGGCAGTATTTTAAAGCGCATGATACAGAAGAGTTACAACGCATTTACCAACAACTACAAACCATAGAACCTACCATTGGCCAGGATCAATATCGAAAAATGTCACAACATCTCTACCCGTGGCCATTAGGCATCGCATTTATTTTAAGCTTAATACTCACCAAGCTGTTGGTTGGTAATTTTGCCACGAGACAAATTCAATGAGTAGTCAGGACTGGCTGTTAAATTTTCACTTCATCAGGCCATATTGGCTACTCGCTTTTATCCCACTGTGGTTTATGCGGGTAAAAATGCGCCAATGCCGCTTACAGCAAACCAGCTGGCGGACTATTTGTGACCCTTTATTATTAAAAGCATTGCTCGTTGGCAACCCAAATAAAGACCCTCAGCTCCCTTTTATTTTACTCTTTACCGGCTGGGTCATAACCATTATTGCTTTAGCAGGACCCACTTGGTCGATGGAAAAAACCGCCGGTTTCAGGGAGGACAATGCCCGGATCATCATTTTAGATTTATCTAACTCAATGCTAAAAGATGACCTCGTGCCTAACCGATTAACCCGAGCGAAGCATAAAATCACAGATTTACTCAGTATCCCTTTTAGTGGAGAAACCGCACTCATTGCCTACGCTAAAAACGCATTCGTGGTGACTCCCCTCACTGAGGACTATAAAAACATCACCGCATTATTACCGACATTAGCACCCGATATTATGCCTGCTCAAGGCAGCCACCCTCAGTCTGCATTTAACCGAGCGCTAGAACTTCTGACATCCGTCAATGCACAACACGCAACTTTAATTTGGATAACCGATGGCATTCCAAACCCGATGCATCAGACGGCAAAAACCATCCATGAAAATGGGTTTCAATTATCGGTACTCGGCGTTGGCGGCGAGCAGAGTTTAAACCTCAGACGCTTTGCAATAGAAGGTAAGGGCCGCTACAGTGACATCACCACCGATGACAGTGATATTAACTACTTATTACAACCTTCCTCAAATAAGAACATCACCAATAACCAAGGCAGCAAAACCAGCACGCAATATTGGCATGATCAAGGCCCACTATTACTGCTCTGTTTAGCGCCTTTATTGCTGTTTAGCTTCCGTAAGGGCTGGTTTGGCACACTATTTTTACTTGGGTTCATACCTTTTACCCCGTTTCAAAATACGGCTGAAGCTTGGACATTAAACCAATTGTGGCTTAACCAAAATCAACAAGCAGCGGTCATTTTTGCCTCAAACCACTATGAAAAAGCCGCCAACCTATACCACTCAACACCCTGGAAAGGTGTCGCCTGGTACCAAGCCAAAAATTACCCACAAGCCATTAACGAATTTGCAAAAATAGACAGCCCACTAGGGCGCTACAACTTAGCCAATGCCTATGCAAAAGATGGCCAGCTCCAACTCGCCATCCAAACTTATGCCAAAGTCATTAGTGACCAACCGAGCCATGCAGATGCAATATACAACAAAAAATTACTGGAAAATTGGCTGCAAAAAAACCCTCAACAGCCATCTTCAAATACCGGTAGTAACGCCGATTCCAAGCAACAGCAATCCGGTGGTGGTGCGTCTTCCTCAAAACAAAATGATGCGTCTAATAGCGCTGACACTGCCAACAAAAAACAGCAAAACACGCCAGAAAAAGCCAATAAAGGCCAACCTCAGACAATAGCCAAACCCAGCAAAGAGGGACAGCGGCAACCAAACCATGCCAAGCAGTTAAGTGACCAATGGTTACAGCATATCCCTGATGACCCGGGCAGTTTGCTCAAACGCAAATTTTTATCTGAAGCGAAAAAACGCGGTTACTCATTACAGGATGACCCCAAAGCATGGTAATACTGAGACAAGCCCTCGTTTTTTTCTGCCTGATGGTACTCACGTTACCTGCTTATGCATTAACCGTAACCTTGGCAAAAAACGAAGTGAGCCAGCAAGAATCCGTTGTACTTACCGTCAACATGGAAGGGCGGCACCAGCGGGATGCGTTAAACATTAAACCCCTTCAGAAAAATTTTAGATTATTTAATAGCCGGGTACAGCACTATTATCGCTATCCTGGATGGATAAGCCAGTGGACGATCACCTTACTGGCTAAAAAAGCAGGGGCACTCAGCATACCACCCTTAACCATAGGGCGTGACAGCAGCAATCCGATTCCTATATTCATTACGAATGGACGCAGTAAAACCAATGCACCGGCCATTCTCAATGCTGAGGTTAATCACACAACAGCCTACCCACAAAGCCAAATCCTATTCACCCAAACACTCTATCAGCGTCCTCATGTCAGTAATGGCATTTTATCTGAACCCAAAATTCCTCAAGTCATCATTCAGCGTTTAGATCAAGATGAACAAAGTGAAACGAAGCTAAATGGGCTGACCTATCATATAACCAAGCGTCGCTATGCTATTTTCCCACAACAAGCGGGTACCATCACGATACCTAAAAGCCAATTTTCAGGCTTGATTAGCCAGCAAGGAGGCAGCATTGCACAATCTATTTCAGGACCTAATAGTAAAATAAGTACCAGTGCGGATGAAATCACTATTCAGGTACATCCTATCCCAAAATCGTTTACCGCAAACAACTGGCTATCAACTAAAAAATTTGAGATTAGTACCCAATGGTTACATGACAATGCATTCAAAACAGGTGAACCCAAAGTCCAAGTGATTACAATGAATGCCGTTGGCTTATTTGGCACTCAATTGCCCCAATTACCCATTCCAGAATCTGAACTCTTTAAATATTATATCGAAAATATCAGCACCAAAACCACACAAACTGCAACTGGTTTAATCAGCCAAAAAATATACCATCTCACCTACATTCCGTTGCAAGCAGGTACTCAATTACTGCCAGAAATACAACAATCTTGGTGGAACCCTAAGACTAAGCAACGCTTTACCACCACAGTACCCGCGCAAACCGTTCAAGTCGGCATTGGCAAAATTGTCCAGAAGCAGAACCAGCAACAATGGGTTGATGCCATGTCTCCGGACAGTCCGGTCACTGACAAACCAGAGACCCAGTCAACGCCTTCAATATGGCCAGATATTGTTAACAACTTGCCCTCCTTAGAAGTCTTAATTTTCAGTGGCATACTGTTCGCTGCCATTGCGATGATAAAACACTGGGCTAGTCCTGAGAAAAAACAGCAAATCATGCATGAGGTCAAAGAGAAAGTGACCTCTCGTTTTGCCTATAACATCAAAAAAGGCTGCCAAAGCCACGACAAGCATTTTGTCTATCAGCAATTATTGCTCTGGGCTAAAACCAAGTGGCCAAAACAGCATTTTCATGATTTAACGGGTTTGGCCGAGTTTATTAATGACGATGCTTTCAATAAAAAAGTGGCCAAGCTAAACCGCGCTCGTTTTACAGAAAACACGGAACACTGGAATGGTAAGTCATTTTGGCGCGTCTTTAAAAGAGTGGTGAACCAAACGACAACAACAAAGCCGTTAGCTAAACCGAAACCGACACTACCCAACTTATATGCAGGATCACAATGAATACGCCACTGCCAAGCTGGGTGCAATGGTTAGCACAAGATGCCGATGGCCAGTGGTGGGGTTATGAGCACGAACCGAATGAAGGGGACGTGTCTTGGTATGAAAATGAGGTTGGACGCTCTATTCGATTAAACGCTGAAGGCGCAAATCCTTTATGGCGACAAGCTTTGCAAAAAGTTGAGGAGCACTAAAGCAGCCATCGCTCACCCTGTTTATTTTAATTTTTGTGTCTCAACATGATTTGCAAACCCTGCACCCGCTTCAGTATAAATATTAAACACGGCAGTCGCACCTGCTTGTCGTAGCCTATCACCCTCATCAGGAAATTTTGCAATGGCAGCCGCTCGACCGGTGTATGAGATTGTTTTCAGCTGCTCTAACGCATTTAAGTTCGCGGCCACTTTTGGTAATGCCAACATAACCAACTCAATATTATGGTCTTCTTCTATTTTATCCCAAAAATCAGCATCACTTGGATCACCATAAAGCACATTCCGCCCGACTATTTGCTGCTGTTTAATCCGCTCGGGATCAAAGTCAATGCCAACAACAGTGTCACCATATAACTCATACATTCTATCATACGCACCACTACCGACTCTCCCCATACCAAAAATCGCAATGGTTGCCCCTAGTGTGTCAATAAGGACATCATCTGGTAACCGTTCGTTGCCTTGGAATGTCATCCAAAACCTTCTATTTTTGCTATAAAGCCAATCACCCATTTTATTCAATGGCGCAGCGACAATAAAAGAGAAAGACAATGCAATGGCCATAACCACCAACCACTGGGCATCAACCCAACCTGCTTGAACACTGATGGCGATGACAATTAAGCCAAACTCACTATAATTGGTGAGGTTTAATGTCGCTAATAACGACGTACGTGCTCTCAACTTAAACCCTGTCATTAAGGCAAAAAAGAGGGCTGATTTTATAAAAATAAAGGGCACCAGCAACAACCCAATCATTAATGCTTCAACGGTTAATACACCCGATAATCCAATTGAAAGAAATAACCCAACTAAGAATAAATCTTTAAACCCAAGCATGGATTTTGCCATTTCGGTCGCTTTTGGGTGTGATGCTAGCAATCCCCCCATGACCAACGCACCTAAGTCATCTTTAACACCGCCAAACTCAAATAATTCAGCGCCACCTAGAGCCAGAACAAGCCCATATAAAATGAGCAGCTCCCCATGACCTATCCGGTATAAAAAATAAAAGAGAACAGGGCGAAGAGGGACTAATAACACTAACAACAGCGCCCACTCAGAAGGCATTTTACCTGTCGATACGGCTAAAAAAACAACGGCTGCCAAGTCCTGAATCACCAAAATGCCAATCGCAATACGACCATGCAGCGAGTTCATTTCTCCTTTTTCTTCAAGAAATTTAACCACAAAAACCGTACTTGAAAAACTCAGTGCAAAACCCAGCATAAGAGACATGGTAAAATTTAGTTCAGCGAATACAGGCGTGCCAATCAGTACTAAACCATAGATTCCCGCGCCAAATAAGGCGATGGTAATCGAAATATGTATCGCAGTAACCGTCCAGACTTGAGGCCTAATTAGAAATCTTACATTCAGCTTTAAGCCAACGGTAAATAGCAGTAGTGTGATCCCTAAATCGGCTAATTTTTGCAATGTATCACCACTAGCAAAGCCTAGGTAATTCAGCACAAAACCGGTAACCAAAAAACCGACTAACGGCGGCAAATTAACCCACTTTGCGCTATAACCAAACACAAAGGCTAAGCAGATCCAGAGGACATCACCAAACGCAATTGCAACCCATTCAAAATCCATAAAATTTAGCCTTTAAAGACTGTCATAGCAGAGCGGTTTCACATTTAATACTATCAGATATCCCAAATATCACCCTGGTATAACGCAAAATGACCTCTTTTTCACCTAAAAACTCAAATCACATCTAAAGGATCAACATCCAGTTGCCAGCGCACCCTCTTTGCTGAAGGCAATTGCCCAATGGAAGGCACCCAGTGATTTAATAGTTGCTGCATAACCGCTTTATTCTTTGTCTCTATCAATAATTGTGCTCTAAACACACCCGCTTTACGTTCCATTAATGACGGTATAGGCCCTAAACATTGACCGCCCATTTGCTGTAATTGCCTTTTCGCTTCTTCTAAAAATTGCACTGGCAATTGTCTTTTATTGGCTTCTGCTCGTAATAAGGTTTGTGCAACATAGGGCGGTAACTCAGCTTGTTGACGCTCCTGCAATGCCATTTTACTATATTTGGTATAACCTTGAGTAAACAACTGCTGCAACATTGGGTGTTCAGGCTGTAGTGTTTGAATCATCACTCGACCCGGTTTATCCGCACGACCCGCTCGACCGGCTACTTGCACTAATTGTTGCGCTAATCGCTCTGTCGCTCGAAAGTCCCCACTGATTAAGCTACCATCAATATCTAAAATCACCACCAACGTCATACTGGGAAAATGATGACCTTTTGCCAGCATTTGAGTACCCACTAATATCTGTGTTTCACCCTTATGGATGGCGTCTAATTGATCCTCAAAAGTACCTTTACGGCGCGTACTATCACGGTCAATTCTAGCGACTTTATAACCCGGGAAGAGGGTGTTTACATACTGTTCCAGCCGTTGAGTCCCCATACCGACGCGCTGTAGCGCGTCAGAGTCACACGATGGGCATTCCGTTGGTAGCCGAGTCTCATAACCACAGTGGTGACAACGCAAACGCTCATCATCATGATGATACGTCATTTTCGCATCACAATGATGGCACCCGGCTGACCAACCACATTGGTGACACATAATGGCAGGTGCATAACCCCGTCGATTTAAAAAAATAAGCACTTGTTCACTTTTCGCCAACGTCTCATGAATTGCTTCAATAACCTTTAAACCAAGCCCTTGCTTAACAGGTTGCCGGCGCAAATCGACTAACTGGATCGCCGGTGCGCTACCTACACCTGCACGCTCAGGCAAGCTGGCAACATGGTAGCGGCCTCGCTCAACGTTTAATCGTGTTTCTAAAGATGGGGTCGCTGTTCCTAACACAACAGGGATCGACAGTTTCTTTGCTCGATATACGGCTAAATCTCGCGCATGATAACGGAATCCAGATTGCTGCTTAAACGAAGCATCATGCTCCTCATCAATCAAAATAAGACCCAATGATTTAAAGGGGCAAAAGATAGAGGACCTTGTTCCAATAATGATTTCTGCTTCACCTGATTGTGCTAATAACCAAGTATTCAACCGCTCTTGGTCTGTCATACCCGAATGCATCGTGGTAATGGGCACTGAAAACCGTTGTTGAAACCTAGACAATAACTGCGGGCTTAAACCAATCTCGGGAATCATCACCAGAACTTGTAAATTGTGTTCCAGCACGTTTTGAATCAGCTGCAGATACACTTCTGTTTTGCCGCTCCCAGTAACGCCATCTAATAACGTCACATTAAAGTCACCAAAACCCGCTTTAATACTCTCTATTGCTGATGTTTGATGGGCATTAATCCCATAATCTGGATTAAGAGGATGAGCATTACGGGTTAGGGGAGAGGTGAAAAATTTATCCACCCAGTTTTTATCAACACATGTTTTAAGTGGCCCTCGCCAGTCAAACCCTAACTCTTGCATGATATGACTGCTCGCGCCGTCTGGATAACGCAGCAGTAAATCTAAGATGGCCTGCTGGCGAAACGCTCTTGGCGAAAGGATTGCCGATGATGCCGCTTCTGTTAAGCGCCACATCGGGATTTCTTTGACCAAGGGTTCACGATCTTTTCGCAATGCACTTGGCAATGCCGTAGAAATAACATCACCGATGGGGTGATGATAATACTGGCTGGCCCACCACAGTAAAGACAAGATTTCCTCGGGCAAAATAGAGTGTTGGTCGAGGAAGTGATCAACCGGTTTCATTCTCCCCGCGGGGACATCACTGTCTGTTTTTACAGCCACTACCATACCCATACGTTTACTGTGGCCAAATGGGACTTGTACCCGCATTCCAGGCACAATAGGGTGGTTTACTTTTGGGCTTAAATAGTCAAAACAGTCGTAAGGGGGTTTTGCAATGGCAATACTTAAAATTGGGCTATCCATACCACTTCTTATTAATATTTTTTAGGTACATTTATCATACATGAACACTGAACCTCATAGTGATATTCCTCACAAGTCCGGTATATCATCGAGGAAACTCAGTAAAAAATGTCTGGAGAAAACATGTCCAGCCATACAAGGCCGAATGCTTGAAGCTGAGCATGTCAAAACAACTGAGTGTTGTATAGGCCCATCGAGATAAAACACCTGACCAGAAAATGAGATCCAAGCCAAATTTCAAACTACTTTAATTAAGCCATTTTGGCTTCTAATTGTTGAAAAGCTTTAGAAAATGATTCATCAATTTTTAACAAACGACTAAAGGATTCACCAAACTCTGCATACGCTTTACCCACAACGCGATCAACATGCTGCTTTTGGGCCGCACTGATCCCGCTTGAAAAGGGTGGAGAACACAGAGCACTCATTAATTCATTCATAATGACTGAATTTTGCCCATGCTGTTCATTGATTGCTTCGTTAATTGTTCGCAAAGAACCGCTGGCCAACTTAATCAAGCTCTTTAAATTTTCGGTACGCTGTTTAATATCTGCGTTTTTATTGAAAAATATCATTCGGGCGTTTGCCCCGCTCATCAATGTCACCAGGTTATCACTAATTCGACCCCGTTTATCTAGATCATCTTTTGGCAGCTGATTCACTAAAATGGATAAATAGGGAAAATTAATAATGAGACAGTCACCTTTATCAATGATTCTGTCCCCCTTACAATGATCAGCTAACAACTGCTTATGTTCATTTGATGCGGCTGAATTCATAGAAAAATGCGTGGGTTTTTTGCCTTTAACGGCCAGCCGAACACTGCCACTTAAGCCATACGTTTTTAATGCATTAAAAATTTCAGACGCTAAATCTAAGCGCTTTTTACACTCAAAACTGGAGCGCATAAACTGCATAACCGTCCCCATTTCACCCGCACTGGTCATTGATAACATTGCCATTTGATTGGCACTTTCAAGGTTTGCCTTAAGGCTTGCAATTTGCTCTGAATCAGACGCTATGGTCGCTGGTTTTGCGGGGGCTGGGGCAATAACATTGGCACTATCAGTAGAATTATCTGTTGCAAATAACTCGTCATCATCGCCAAATAATTCAATGCCGCTATTTCCTGGGCTTTCATCAAACAGCTCAACATCATCATTGCCAAATAATTCAACGCCACTGTCCTCTGATGAGCCTTCATCAAATAGCTCAACGCCACTATCCCCAGGAGCATCATCAAACAGCTCAACACCATCATCACTAGATGGCTCAACAGCTTGAGCATCGTCTTGACTTTGCGTTTGCAAACTTTCAATCGTGGCTTTTAATGACGCAATTTCTGTTTGGCTTTCAAAAAATAATTTCTTAAATGTTTCAAGGTTTTTGATTCGCTGCTGGTAATTCTCTATCTCTTGACTCATGGTCATCACTTTTATTGTTATTCAGCAAGGCAAGAAGCCACCTCAGAATAACAGAATAAATAAATAAATAAATCCCTCAACCCTGTGGATAACTCTGGGGATACTCTTTGCACAACACGCCTATCACTTTGATTTGTAATAATTACAGTACATTAGAATGCGATTATAAAAACACATTAAATACATATATTTCATACAGTTAAACCAATTACATCATATTACACATAAGGTATTGTCATTAATGTCTTAATTTTGTCATCTTTCAACAGCTTGTGTATAACTGATAAAATCATCTTAGAAGAGAGAAACCAATGCAAAATTGGATTAGCATTGCAGAACACATTCAAGAATTAACTGGTGATCAAGTCAAAATTGACCAGCTACAAGGATTATCAGGTGGCTGTATTAATGACAGTTATCGCCTATCAAGTGACAATAAAGACTATTTTGTCAAACTCAATCAGCCCAATTTATTAACCATGTTTGAGGCCGAAGCCGATGGCTTAACCGCCCTTGCCAACAGCAATGCTATCCGAGTGCCAGAAGCCATTTGTTCAGGCGTCACCCATCAGCAAAGTTACCTCGTCTTAGAATACATTCCGCTCACATCCAATGGTGACCAACGAACACTTGGGCTTGCGCTAGCCCAGTTACACCAAAATACGGCTGAACAATTTGGTTGGTTTAGAGATAACGTCATTGGTGCGACTCACCAACCCAATCAGCAAACCACAGATTGGCTCACTTTTTATGCAAATCAGCGGTTACAGTTTCAATTTGATTTAGCCCACAGCAATGGTGCCAGACTAAAAAAAGGCAATCAACTCATTGAGTTGTTACCTAAATTTTTTACAGAACAGCCTGAAGCAAGCTTATTACATGGTGATCTTTGGGGCGGCAACATGGCATTTGATGATAATGACAACCCTGTTTTATTTGATCCTGCCGTTTATTATGGTGATCGGGAAGCCGATATTGCGATGACCGAGTTATTTGGCGGGTTCACAGCAGATTTTTATGCCGCCTATAATGAAGTTTATCCACTAGAGGGCGGTTATCAGGTACGCAAAAAACTCTACAATTTGTACCATGTTGTAAACCATTTTAACCTCTTTGGTGGCGGCTACCTTTCTCAGGCAGAACACATTATTGACGAACTTATAACCTCGGTCACATAAAATTCCTGCACAATCACTATACTTATTATTAAATACCATTGTGAAAGAGACGGCTATCTCAGTGGGCATAAAAACAAACGTAGGAGACATGTCATGGCAGCGCCCCAAATCACCGAAGATAAAATGTATCGCCTCGTTCGTGACGAAAAATTAGTCACCTTTAATAAATTAAAAGCACAAGGTGCTGAAATTGATTTTGAAGGCTGTGATTTTAGAGGCTTAGACTTAAGAAAAATGGATGTTAGTGGCATTAGTTTTAAAAATGCCTATTTTAGACAAACAGATCTACGTGGTTTAGATTTTTCAAAATGTAATTTTGAAGGCGCCAGTATTTGTAATGCCAAAATTTCTGGCAGCTATTTCCCTCAACGGCTACCCGCCGAGGAAATTACATTATCACTCGCTCATGGCACAAGAATGCGCTATCGCAGAGTACCTAAGAGCAGTTAAGCCGTGACTTTTAAGGTGTGTACTTGTATGGCCTTACTCAGCAACTGGCCAAGGTGCTCTAAAAAGGTTGTGCCACGCCCTGGGTGATAACGACCCGCATCTTCACTACCAATCGCTAAAAAGCCTTTTGCATTATCGGTGATCAAAGGAATCAAAGCACAAGACTGTATCGTCTCACCACGCTCAGCAAATAAATACGTTTTCTGCTCTAGCGTATAACGACCACATTTGGGTTTATCACTGGCCATAAAGTATTCAAAATGTTCAGAACCTGTATCAGCACTGGTTTGAAAGTAATGCCCTTTGGCCATTTGCAGATCATCAGTAAACAATTTCAGCGTAATATCATCCGCTGCAAAGTCTTCTTTCAAACTCAATTGAATAATATTAAACACATCATCCACTGATCTTGCTTCAAATAAAGATAATGTTAACTGATCTATTTGTTGATTAACCTGGTCATTTTCTTTCGCAATACCAATTAAATCAATTAGCTGGGTAGATAATTTTTTATTGTCATTACGTAATGCGGTTAACTGTCTTTCAACCAAAGAAATGGCGTCACCGCAAGGATGCGGTATTTTTAAATCGACTAAAACAGATTCGTTTTGTTCAAAAAACTCAGGATGTTGACGTAAATATTCAGCTACAAATATTGCCGGTTCTTCATCTGATTGTTGTTTTTGTTTTTTCTGAGTCATACTTTACCGTTCCCTCAAACACGATCGTGGCAGGCCCTGCCATCAAAATAGGATGACCGTCACCTAACCAACGTATTGCAAGATCTCCACCAGGTAGTTTTACATTGACGGTATTTGCCAATACTCCCTGTTGGATGCCCACTGCGACTGCGGCACAGGCTCCTGAACCGCAGGCCAATGTTTCTTGAGCGCCTCGCTCATAAACTCTTAATAACACATGTTGCTGATCAAGTATTTGCATAAAGCCCGCATTCACTCTTTCAGGAAAGCGAGGATGCGACTCAATCAGCGGCCCCCAATCATTAACGGGTGCCTGTTCTATATTGTTGACCATGAGTACAGCATGAGGGTTCCCCACAGATACGGCACCAATTTCAACCTCTTGATTGTCAATAGATAAAGTATAGCGATCCATCAGCTGTTCTGCGACAAAAGGAATTTTTTCAGGATGAAACTCAGGTACGCCCATGTCCACTTCGACCTGTTCGTCACCTTGAATACGCAACACCAAAATACCGCTATTGGTTTCGACCCGTATTTCAGTTTTATCGGTTAACCCTTCTTTGCGTACAAACACTGCAAAACATCGCGCACCATTACCACATTGGGCAACTTCACTACCATCAGCATTAAAAATACGATATTTGAAATCGACCGCGGGGTCGATAGGGGACTCTACTAATAACAGCTGATCAAAACCCAGGCCAAAATGCCGGTTTGACCACTTCTGAATGACATCAGCGGTTAATCTCACCGGATGGTCAATGCCATTAATGACCATAAAGTCATTACCAAGGCCATGCATTTTAGTGAAGGGTAAGTCCATCAGGGTAACATCGACTCATTAGCAAACAGTTCATCAATGGTTTCACGCTTGCGAATCACCGATGCATTGCTTCCATCGACCATTATCTCAGCCACTCTAGGGCGAGTGTTATAATTCGAACTCATCGTAAAACCATAAGCGCCTGAAGAACGCACCGCAAGCAAATCACCTTGTTCTACATTCAGCGCCCGGTCTTTACCTAAAAAATCACCTGTTTCACAAATTGGACCAACGACATCTGCGACTATGGTGTCACCTTCTCGTGGTTTTACAGGGACAATTTCTTGCCAAGCCTGATATAGGGCAGGGCGAATTAAATCATTCATCGCACCATCTACCACAATAAAATTCTTGTCTGGGCTGGTTTTTAAATACTCTACTTGGGTCACAAAAATGCCCGCATTGCCCGCAATAGCTCGACCTGGCTCCATAATCACGCTATAACCGGTCGGTTCTAATTTTGCCATAATGGCTTTTGCATATTCTGCAGGTGCAGGTGGCTGCTCCTCGTCATAGCAAATCCCTAAACCACCACCAATATCAACATGCTCTACGGTGATACCATCTTCTTTTAAGGTGTCTAGCAGGCTTAATACACGATCAAGTGCGTCCAGAAAAGGGGTGATCTCTGTCAGTTGTGAGCCTATGTGGCAATCAATGCCTTTAATCGCAATGTGACTCATTGCATGGGCTTTTTGATAAATCCGGCGAGCGGCATCAATATCCACACCAAACTTATTTTCTTTTAAGCCTGTGGAAATATAAGGGTGTGTTTGAGCATCAACATCAGGATTCACGCGTAATGACACTGGCGCGACGAGATCCATAGATTTTGCCACAGTTTGAAGTCGCTCTAACTCCGCTTCACTTTCAACATTGAAACAGTGTATACCCACTGATAATGCCCGCTGCATTTCGGCTGCGGTTTTACCAATCCCAGAAAAAACTACTTTAGAGGCCTCTGCACCGGCAAATAAAACGCGCTCGAGTTCACCAGCAGAGACAATATCAAAACCTGAACCTAACTGTGCCAGCAGGTTTAAAATGGCAATATTGGAGTTGGCTTTTACCGCATAACACACGAGGTGAGGGTATGAGTTAAACGCATCATTAAAAGCATGCCAATGACGCTCAAAAGTCGCTTTTGAATAGATATAACATGGTGATCCATGTTGATCGATAATATCGGTAACTGCAACGCCCTCGGCGTACAATTCACCGTCTTTATACCTAAAGTGATCCATACTGTTTTAAAACCTTAACAAGGGTAATTATTCAGCAAATTCAATTATTTATTGCCGCTAGTCAGCTCTTTTATCACGACGGACTTTATCTTCATCGGTAGGGTGATAAAGATCCCCTTTTTGACCACAACCAGACAATAAAGTGGCTGTGGTAAACAAACCGAGCATTAACCAGAGTGACATTGTTTTCATGTTAGTATCCTTTATCGCTGCCGCCAGTGACGTATCAAACTGGTTTTACGCCAAATCGGCAGCCTTATTGCAAAAATAAAAAGTAATAATCCAAATCCTAGTCGATATAAGCCGGGTTCCCACAATTTTTCGAACTTGCCAAGCGTCACTTGGTGGGGAGGCGTCTCTAAATATAAAATATTCAAAGTATCGTTCAATTCATAATCACCGGCATCTGCAAGCATCACTTGCCTGACATCCCCATTAAGTAATTTAAACTCAACACTTGGGCGGCGCAGTTTGATCCATTCCCCTGTACTCGGTTGACGAAACTCTTGGTCGGTATATGACACAACCTTACCGAAGGCGGGGATAGCACGCTCCATATAGTCCATACTGGTCAAGATGCGCTGCAAACCAAAATAGCTTAAATACACAGCACCACAGACGATAAAGCCTAAAAGCATGATTCCACCGGGGTCTTTACGGTCACTTCTCATTTTACCATCTGCATTCTATGAATTGATCCGTTATCATACCATTTTTGTGCTGTTTTTTGAGGGTTTACCATGAAAATGCTGTTTTTAGACGTTGATTCTGTTCACCCAGAAGATTTGGACTTAAGCAAATTAACGGCACTTGGTTGTGAATACTTCGCTAATAGCCCTACCGATTTGCTGTATCGCCGGATTGCAGACGCACAAACCATCATCACGAATAAAGTCATTTTGGATGAGGCCGCTTTTAACGCAGCGCCATTGTTAAAACACGTTTGCATTGCTGCCACAGGTCTTAACAACATTGATTTAAACGCTGCAAAACAGCGGGGGATTCAAGTGGATAATGTCACTCATTATTGTACTGAATCTGTTGTCCAGCATGTGTTTAGTCTCATCTTAGCGCTTAATACTCGGCTACAAGAATATAGCCAAGACATTAAGGCGGGGATTTGGTCTGCCAGCAATCAATTTTGTCAATTAGACCATAGCATCACTGAAATCAGTGGCAAAACACTCGGCATTATTGGCTTTGGCGCACTAGGGCAGGGGGTTGCAAAAGTCGCTAAGGCTTTTGGTATGAACATCCTGATTGCTGAAAAATTAGACGGTACTCAAGCGCCAGACAGAACCCCATTAAAAACACTGCTACAAAGCGCAGATATTGTGACACTTCATTGCCCATTAACGCCCGAAAGCCAATGTTTACTGGATGCCGAAAAACTCAGTTGGTTAAAACCCAGTGCTCTACTCATTAATACCGCACGAGGCGCCATTATTGACAATCAAGCTTTGGCAACAACACTTCGAAAAAAACACATTAGAGGGGCTGGAATAGATGTGCTCGACCAAGAGCCGCCGCCATTGGAACACCCGCTATTGGCACAAGACTTAACCAATTTAATATTAACGCCACACACAGCTTGGGCAAGTCAAACTGCAAGACAAAATGTCATTGACCAAATCGTGACTCAATTACGCCTTTTTAAAGTCCCAAATAACATCTAACGGAATCGCCAAATCGGTCGTCATGGCACACGTTTCTTTAATACTGTATTGCTTGATTTTACAATCCCGAGCAAATGGGACCTTATAAGCGGCACCTTTAGCATTAACAACCGCCTTAAGAGAAGGACTCATAGGATCAGCTGCCCCGCGGCACGTGACCACGGCAATTTCACCATTTTCTAATCGAACAAACGTACCGGGTGGGAAAATGCCCAACTCTTTAATAAAGCTTAAGTACACCACTTGATCACTGCTCACACCATTGGCATACACTTCCCTTAATGCACCTTTAGCAACATAAGACTCGCGATAACAACGCTTGCCTGTCATCGCCAAATAGGTGTCAGCTACCGATAACAATTTGGCAATATCTAAAATTTTGCTCCCAGGTAACTTTCGTGGGTAGCCACTACCGTCATTACGCTCATGGTGTTGATAGATCGTTTCTAAGCACAACTTATTTTCACAGCCTGCCCGTTTTAGCAGTAACATAGACTGTTCAGGATGATTTTGTAATACAGTAAATTGCTTTTTAGACAAGCGCTGTTTTTGGTTGTTTAACCTATTGATATAACCTAGACAAGCCACGTTGGCACATAAAGCGGCCATTTGTGCGGCTTTTTTACGCTCTTCATCTACCGACAACGCCTTTGACACCAATGTCACGAGTATCGTTGTATAAATGGGTTGTATTAAAATGGGCTCTAATTTTCGGTATAAATGAATGGCACCCATCGCTGCATCTGGGCTTTGATCAACAATCTCATCAACCACTTTAATGACATGTTCTAAATGGGATTCCCAGCAAGGGCGAGCATGAATAATGAAATAAAACCCTTTTTTTAAGGCCTCTGAAATTTCATCTAGGGATGTAAAAATATTGAATAACGGTTTTTTAGGTTGTTCAGGCTCCGCAGGTGCAGCAGCAGGCTGAACGTCAGATTCAGCAACTTCTCTAAATACCCCCCGAGTAATGAGTCGCTTTGCTTGTTTTTCACTGGCAATAAAGGCGCCCACATCCATCACTTGGTTGCCATTTTTATCGAAAATGGCCCACTTTAATGGTTTGCGTACCACCAATTCGTCGAGCGTTACTGCCTGCATTGCCATAGAAAAGTCTAGTAGTTAGATTCGGTCTCGAATGGCCAATCCCTTATGCCACCCTCAAGTGTTTGAACATCTAATTTGTTCTGGCTCAATATCATCGCAGCAATCGCACTCCGGCTTCCGCTATGACAATACGTAATGAATTTTTTATTCGCTGGTAATTCTGGCATACGATCCTTTAACTCATACAGGGGGATTAAGGTACAACCTGGGATGTGATGCTCATCAAATTCTTCGGCATATCGCACATCAATAAACTCGTAACCGGTTTCCACCATGGTTTTTGCAATTTTAGGGTTAACGCTTTTCACGAGCTGGCCACCAATAAGCTCATCGAAGTCTGACTTCTGTAACACGAGCAATTTGGTATCACTTGTTGTGACAACCGTTTCGTTACGCTTACCGCCTGATACTAAAGCCTCATCACCAAAAGCATCACCTTCGCCTAAGGTAGCAACAACTTTAGGTTCATCGTCATATAAACCCATTTGGAAAACATCGGCGGAACCTTCTGTAATGACATAATAGGCATCGCCATCTTCACCTTGTTTAATGACAGTCTCACCTGATTTGACATCTTCGGTGGTCATTCTACTAAAGGCCGTCTCTACGCACTCCATAGGCAACCGCTTAAAAACCAAAGAGTTTCTAACTTTATCTAAGCGTGCAAACAACTCGGAGTCGGTATCTTCTGCAACATGAACCACTTCATCCCATGCAATCAAATCATCCAACATGTCTCTATCTGCATGACAAATAATGGTGTCAGAACGTGCTAAGACAGTCGAAGTGGACGGTGCCTTTGGTAATACCAATGGTTTTTTACGAGTATCATCAGGGCCAACAACAGAGCGAATAGTACCTGCAGTGATGAGTTCCATACTTCCCTCGACCACAAATAAATAATCATTTCCTTTACCACCACGTACCTGGAATATTTCCCCTTCATGCATTTCAATAAAGCGCACAAGGTTAGTCACCTCTGATACACGCTCCTCGGTTAATAAATTAAACGGGTAGTAATTTTTCGTTAAGCTATCAATAACCCGTTTCATTTTAACGCTTTGCATGACTGACCTCCGGTAATGGTTTAAATGGGTACTCTGTTACTAAGTGTAGGTGTGGTCTGGGAATTGTGCTAGCCTGTTTTCTTTTTTTAAATAAGTGCCTGAACACCATGAATACTGTGGATAGCGAACAAGTCAAAGCGTATTTAATTCAACTGCAAGAGCACATTTGTACTGCATTAGAAAAAGCAGACAATAAAGCGACATTTCTCACTGATGAATGGACAAGAGAAGGTGGTGGTGGCGGAGGTGGTATTACCAAAGTACTCACTAATGGCCATGTTTTTGAACAAGCCGGTGTCAATTTTTCACAAGTATCAGGTGACCAATTGCCTCCATCTGCAACCGCGGCACGCCCAGAGTTAGCCGGCAGAAGCTTTCAGGCAATGGGGGTTTCATTAGTTATTCACCCTAACAATCCTTACATTCCAACCACCCACATGAACGTTCGTTTCTTTATTGCTGAAAAAACCGGTGAAGACCCTGTTTGGTGGTTTGGCGGAGGCTTTGACTTAACCCCTTACTACCCTTTTAAAGAGGATGTAGTTCATTGGCACCAAAATTCAAAAGCGGCATGCGCCCCTTTTGCAAATGACACTTACGACAGATATAAAAAGTGGTGTGATGACTATTTCTATTTAAAACACCGCAAAGAAGCCCGTGGTGTGGGTGGGTTATTTTTTGATGACTTAAACGAGCTTGGTTTTGAACAAAGTTTTGCTTTAACCCAATCCGTTGGGAATCACTTCTTATCTGGCTACTTGCCCATTGTAGAAAAGCGCAAAAACACACCTTTTACTGATCGAGAAAGGCAATTTCAATTATATCGGCGCGGCCGTTATGTTGAGTTTAATTTGGTTTATGACCGGGGCACTTTATTTGGTCTGCAATCTGGCGGGCGTACTGAATCTATCTTAATGTCTCTACCTCCAATGGTGTCTTGGCAATATAACTACACCCCTGAGTCGGGTAGTCCAGAAGCTGAATTGTATGAAAAATATTTGCCTGCTCAAGATTGGTTAAACTAAATCTCGACAAATTTTAGGCAAAAAAAAGCCGCCCATATCTGGGCGGTATACAAAGCGCCAACTTAGCGCTGGAGGAGTGCTCGTTTTATCGGCTTAACCCGATCATATTTTTGCAATCCGTATAGGTCAAAAGTGACCAAATTTTATTTTTGAGCTGTGTTTCCACATGCTTAGTTCATCGGCCTTCGGATATAAAACTGTAGGGAAAGTTTGAAATAATTCACAGAAAAGAAAAATCAGACGTGCAAACAGAAACTTATAACTCACAAAACAACCCACTGCTGCAGGCCTGCTCACTTACTGACTAAAGCTCACCGCCTTTTGCTCACCCAAACCCTGCAAAAAAACATCAAACCCTTGTTCTTTTACCCGCTTTGTATAAACCCGTTGGTAAATAGTCACTAAGCTGATGCCTTCCACAACCACATCGTAAACCTGCCAACGCTGATTTTTATAATGCATCCGATAATACACTTCAAATTTTGGCCCTTTAGGACGACTCACGAATGTTCGCACTAATGCTCGGGTCTTGTTTCGAAAAAACCGAGTTCGCTCAAAGACCATCTCCCAACCGTCTAACTTAACGAGCGCTTCTGAGTAACTTCTAACAAGCATGGCTTTAAAGGCTTTAACAAATTGATTTTTCTGACATTCTGATGCCATTTTCCAGTATTTTCCCAACATCAAGCTCCCAATTCGGTAAAAATCGACATTGGGGACAAACACTTGATTGACTAAATCATGCACCGCAAAACGGTTAGTTTTCAGGTAAGCACGCTGATGGGTGAGGGCATGGCGTACATCGTCAGAAACTTGCTTCACCACTTTTGCAGGCTCTGCCAGTGTGCCTGCTTGCAGTAATACAGGCAGGCACAACATCAAACTCAGCATGCTAAAGCGACACATTGCCATCATACTTATAAAGCACTCTCATCTGTTTCAACCACATCCCAATCATTTACAAATTGCTTAGGTTTCAGCCCTGCTTTTTGCCTGATCTGTTGAATGGCTTGATCAACCTTCGGGTGGTACAAAGTAAATATGTCACTTGGTTTGGCTCCAATTCGAGCCATTTCATCACCTAACTCAGAGGGGTACCAAGGGTGGTCTATCCCTTTAAATTGGCCACCTAATTCCTCCAGGAACTCGGTGACACCTTTAACACAAAACATCGGTTCACGGTCAGGGTCAAAGTCCTCTGCTAGAGGGCCTGCAAGCAAACTCCAGGCCTTATTTGCGACCGTACCATTAATATCAAAACGATAGATTTTGATTTTCTCATCACCATCTAAATGGTACACACTGATGAGCTGCATTAAATCCGCCGCCTCACCTAAAAAGACATCATCCTGTCTAGCCGCTTTAATTTTTGCCCAAGGGAAGCCTGCAAACCGTGCACAATATTTCTCAGTACTCTCTTTTAAGCAATCATCTCGCTCGGTGCCATATTCACCACCTGGATCCCAATATAACTGCTGGCCTTTATGCTGCAAATGCACGGCACTATGGCCTGGCGCGCCATATACAATAACCACCGTCATCACACTTTCAGCCGCAATCGCTAAACCAATACTACAAAGCCATAGTGAGGCAATACTAACAGCACGAATTGTTAGACGGTGCACAGCAGCCTCCTGTCGTTGCAGTAGTTTTTGTTTCAGGCAACACAAAGTCATTGGCTAACGCTGATGTTTGCAGTGCTTCATAAACGCCATGAGACACACCCGTTTGGCGACCACGAATATATTCTTGACCAAAATCATCCGTGACTTTGTCGAATGGTCCTCGGTAAATGACCGTATATTCACATTGTGCATCAGAGATAACCTCAGGTTTACAGGCAGTCAGGGTTGCCGAGCGAAACTCAATTCCCTCGACCACTTGCCAAGGCTGATCATCCCATTTATCGTATCGAACGCCGTGAAATCCTGCTGCTTTAAAAGCGGCTATAAATTGTTCCGTTTCAAATGCACCCGAAATACAACCACTCCACAACGTCGAGTCATTTTTTAAATGGGTCGGTACCAGTTGATCACAAATAATATCGGAAATGGCGACTCTGCCACCGGGTTTTAAAACCCGAAACACATCTTGCAACATAAAAGCTCTGTCATTCTCATCCACCAGATTTAACACACAATTGGATATGACTAAATCCACTGAGCTGTCTTCAATCAGCGGGCTGTTAGCACGTTGTTCTACTTGCCATTGGGTAAGTGCTTCAATACCTTCTTGTGAGGTGATTGGATTGGCATGCAAGTAGGCATCTTGGGCATCAATACTGACCCCTAAATCTTGGATACGTCCTTTCACGAACTTAACTCGATCGCCCCCCATTTTTTCAGCCATTTCAGGTTGATATTGACGCGCCAATGACAACATATCGTCATTCATATCAACGCCAATAATCTGCCCAGAGTCACCCACCAGTTGCGCGGCAATATAACAAATTTTCCCGCCACCACTACCGAGGTCAACCACCACATCACCAGACTGCACATAACGAGAAGGGTCACCACAGCCATAATCTTTTTCAATGATTTCACTGGGGAGTATTTTTAATAAAGAAGTATCGTAATCAACAGGGCAACACAAGTCCGCCTGCCTTTCCTCAGCACCTTCAGAATAACGATCTCGTACAGATTGGTTAACGTCTAAATCCATTTATATTTCCTCAATAAATTCACGAATCACGTGTTTGGGCTGCGCCCCTGAAAACCGTTTGATTTCTTCACCATCTACAAATGCAATCACCGTTGGAAAGCCCCTCACTCGGTAACGACCAGCCAAGCGCATATTATCATCGACTTCTAACTTGGCTAGAGCAAACCGGCCTTCCTCTGTTTTCACCACTCCCTCAAGAACGGGGCCAAGAATTAAACAAGGGCTACACCATTCGGCCCAAAAATCGACCAAAATAGGGCGTTGATGTGAAGCCTCTAACACTCGCTCAGTAAAATCATGTTCATTGACATCAAAAATGTCAGATGATTCACCCGGTTTTTTCATAAAATCTTCCAGAGAATAAAGAAAGGTGGCACAATTTCGCAATTGTACCATAACTCTCTACATGCGCTTGCAACGGAGCCTACCATGACCGGCATTTCTCGCACCTTTCCTAACACTCGCCTCAGACGAATGCGTAGCAGTGAATTTTCTCGCCGCTTAATGCGTGAAAACCACCTAACCTGTGATGATTTAATCTACCCGATGTTCGTTCTAGAAGGGCAACAACAACGAGAAGCGGTTACCTCTATGCCAGGGGTTGAACGCGTTAGCATTGATGAGCTACTTAAAGAAGCCAAGCTATGTGTCGAGCTCGGTATTCCTGCCATTGCTTTATTTCCCGTCACACCCGATCACGTTAAAACAGAAGATGCCAGGGAAGCCTTTAACCCAGATGGGCTTGCACAACGCGCCGTTAAAGCCATTAAAGCGGAATGCCCTGACTTAGGTGTGATTACAGATGTCGCATTAGACCCCTTTACCACCCACGGCCAAGACGGCCTCATAGATGACAACGGTTACGTGCTCAATGACGAAACCATTGACGTCTTAGTGAAACAAGCGGTGTCTCATGCCAATGCAGGTGCCGATATTGTCGCCCCTTCAGATATGATGGATGGTCGCATTGGTGCCATCCGTGAAGCGTTAGAGGCGAACGGTCATCGCAACACCAAAATTCTGGCCTATTCGGCAAAGTATGCCTCTAGTTTTTATGGCCCATTTAGAGATGCCGTGGGTTCGGCTGGCAACTTAGGCGGGGGGAATAAGTACAGCTACCAGATGGATCCGGCCAACTCTAATGAAGCCATTCATGAAGTTGGCATGGACATAGAGGAGGGCGCAGATATGGTCATGATTAAACCGGGCATGCCTTACCTTGATATCGTGCAAAGAATTTCATCGACTTATCAAGTGCCTACTTACGTGTATCAGGTGAGTGGTGAGTACGCCATGCTTAAAGCGGCCAGCCAAAATGGTTGGTTAAACGAGAAAGACGTCGTACTAGAGTCACTCTTAAGCATGAAACGTGCCGGTGCTAATGGCATTCTAACTTACTTCGCTAAAGACGCCGCCAAATGGATTATGGAAAGCTAATGCAGTCCTCAAAAACTACTCGCCGTGATATTTTTGTGCGATAATTACCGGTGCCAGTGGTGGTATTAGGGTATTTCCTCAATAATAATTTAAATATTGGGCATATCCTTATAAAGTTAAGTATTTAAAATCTAAAGGGGGTTATACATGAACAGTGATCAACGTTCTTGTCGTCGTTATGCAATACCCGGTGTCACAACCAAAGTATTACAAACGAGCATGTTAGGCATTCCGAGTTACACTTTACCATTTAACGTGGTTAATATTGGTAAAGGCGGTGTACTCGTTGAAGCTGCCCAAAAATTTAAATTAGGTGAAAGTATTGATCTTGAAATAGAGGGGCCAAACACCCGTTCTATCTATACCACAGCCGAAGTATGCTACCGCACAAAAACAGGTGACGGCTTTAACTATGGTTTTAAATTTGAAGAAATTGACGTGAATGTCATTCGTCAAGTTCGCCAGTTGTGTGCTTAAAACAATACACTGATGTTAAGGCAGTTAACGGATTAACTGCTCATTAGCAATACCCTGCCAAACATTCCCAGTAGTACAGCCAACCGCATTCCCTCATATCAGAGCCATCAACTTCTTGGCAGATGTGTCGCGCCGAACCAACAACAAATTAATAAATATATTTTTATTATTTAAAATAATCTTTATAAGATATTTATTACAAAGTCTATCTTGTTAGCGAATTTTTGTATATCATACTACTCTAATGCTACATCGGAACATAGAGCGCCTAATCATTCATAACCGTACTGTTCAGGGTGCCACGATTATCGTTCTACAAAATGCACATAAAATGACAACGCGTTACTCCCTTCCCTAGCATACAAATAAACCCATCAATCAATGTTAAGACAGTGCTTACTATGTATATAAAAACAGGCTTATTGTGTTTTCTATTATTAATATTTTCAGCCACACATGCGGCAGAGCCTGAGCCGATAAAAAAACAAAAAATGGCGGACTGGGTCATTGACCGTGAAATAGGCTTGTCGGAAACGCTGCCAATTGATGCCATTGGGGGTGGAATATATTATGTACTTGTTGACCAACAAATTCGTGCGACACATGATGACGAGCCCATGTATTTCTCACGTTATGCTCAACGAATTATCAACCAACAAGGTCTTGAATCTGGTTCTCAAATTAGCATTCAGTTTGACCCAATCTATGAAACACTCGTATTCAATTCTGTTCGTATTGTTCGAGATGGAAAAATAATTGATAAACTACCTACAGTAACAATATCTCTCCTGCAGCAAGAGTCAGAAATGGAGGATCTAATATACAATGGTCAACTGACTGCAAACATCATTCTTGATGATGTTCGTGTTGGAGATATTGTTGATTACAGTTTTACCCGAAAAGGCGCAAACCCCGTTTATAAAAACATATTTTCTTATAAACGATATGTGAACTGGAGCGTCCCTGTGCATCAACAACGCATTAGGGTACTTTGGGGGAAAAAAAATCCGCTGTATGTTAACAAACTCAACACAACTGTTGATATTACTGAAAACCAGCAAGGGTTATTCAAGGAATACAACGTAAAAGTTGATAACGCAGAGCCGCTGTTAACCAACAGTGAAACACCTAAATGGTATGACCCTTACGGTGTTATTTTTTTTAGTGAATTAGGCAGCTGGTCTGAAGTGGCTTCATGGGGGACTCCTCTATACGCTAATACAATAGAGGCCAGTATTGAGTTAACGCGTATAGCGCATGATATTCAGCTCAAAAATACTGACAAACGACAACAGATCATTCAAGCACTAGAGTTTGCACAAAATGAAATACGCTATCTTGGGATTGAAACTGGCATAAACTCACATAACCCGACACCCGCAAGCCTGACTCTCCAACGGCGATACGGTGACTGCAAAGACAAAACGGTACTGTTTATTTCTCTATTAAAATTACTCGGAATAGAAGCAAACCCAGCATTAGTCCACACCAAGAAAACACGTTATTTAGCAGATCACCCGCCAACGGTTGACGCTTTCAATCATGTGTTAGCCAAAGTTAAGTATCGTGATGAAATCTTTTGGCTAGACCCAACTCGGCGCTATCAGGGTAAAACACTCAGTGACATCTATCAGCCTAACTATCATTATGCACTTGTTCTAGATAGCGAGACAAAGGGGTTAGAGAAAATGAAAACTAACCCAGATAATACTCGCAGTATTATTAAGGAGCATTTTGACTTAACAAAAGAGGGTAACAGCGATGTTGTTTTTGAAATTAACACCCAATCTTTTGGTTATGATGCGGAAAGGCTACGATACGATATCGCCGATGACGGTTTAAATAAAATCCAAAATAACTATCTACAGTTTTATAGAGGTTATTATACAGAGGCAGAACCGTTAGAAAAACTCAGGTTTATTCAAACCAATCGTGGTGAAGGGGTGCACCTACATGAAAAATATTTACTTAAAAAATTCTGGGAATCGAACCCTGATAAAAAACGGTTTGAAGCAAGTTTCTATGGTAATACAATAATAGACAGCCTTTCTAAACCCAAACAAATCAAAAGAAACGCCCCTTATGTAACTCGATACCCTGACAATATTAAGCATCGTGTTGATGTCGTCTTTGGGTCAGAAAACTGGGCCTTTAATGATGAAGAGACCATCGAGGACAACCCATTTTTCTTTTATAAATATGTTGCAAAATTTGATAAACCTGAATTCGTATGATAAGTGCATGACCTCTGGTCGTAGCTAAATAAAAACACCTATAGAGTAAAGTAAGACTCAGGTGTAAAGTAATAAGCTACCAAACACATTACAGAGGCCAATATGACCTATAAACACCTGA
>JABHGC010000266.1 GCA_018672285.1 Methylococcales bacterium | reverse complement strand
TGGCCTCTGTAATGTGTTTGGTAGCTTATTACTTTACACCTGAGTCTTACTTTACTCTATAGGTGTTTTTATTTAGCTACGACCAGAGGTCATGCACTTATCATACGAATTCAGGTTTGGCTGGGACACCCTGGCGCCTGACAATAACCACTGGGGAGTCAATGCCGGATTTTCAAAAACAGTTGTTGATGGTGACAATGCAGGAGATAACAAAAACACGATCGATAGCTACAGAGTTGGGTTATATGGCGATATCGATTTAAATCCATACTATCTCGATTGGCAAGTAAGCTATGCCTACAATGACATTCAGCCCACCAGAAAAATCCAATTTGCAGGCCTAAACCGACAAGCCCAAGGGAAAACGCATGGCGCTGAATGGGGCTTTCGTCTGGCGGCTGGAAAAATGATTCCTGTAGGAAAACAGCAGCAGTTAACCCCCAACCTTTCCTTTCACTATGTACAAAGTCACACTCAGTCGTTTACTGAAACCGGGGCGAATGCATTTAACCTTCATGTTGAAGACAATCAAATAACGATTGCAGAAATCAGTGCGGGTATTCAATATAGTGCTATATGGCAGCACAGTGGTTATCATTTAAAGCCAGAATTTCGCATAGCAGCCGGTTATGATCTTGCCGCGGATCAAGCCATTTCTGAGCAAACCTTTGTAGGTGGTGGTAGCACATTTAAAATCAAAGGCGCTAAAGTGACGCGATCCAGTGCATTGCTTGGTACATGGTTATCCGTGACATCCAACAACAAACAATGGACCTTTTCTGCTGACTACGACGCTCGAATTAAAACAGATTACCTCAGCCACGGCGCCAGAGTTGAGTTGAAATATCAATTTTAATCAGTAATTTAAACTTGTACATCCGCAGACAAGTGGTGGCTGATAATTTTAAATATCGCCTCTAAAAAAACCAATTCTTGTTCTGCCGTTTCGGCCAGCAAATACTCAGGCATCAGTTCCTCATATTCCCAAAGACTCACAGGGCGGTAGGTAGTGAAAGCATCGACCATTGCAGGTCGTAACAACTGATTCGCCTCAAGTGTCTCAGGGTATGCCGGCAAAACCACTTCTGCTTTAAATGATTGTAATAATACCAACAAAGATTGATTCACATCTAAATATTGCGCTTCAACAGAAACTGACTCAGTGTGATTGTCGGCACCCTCAGCCTCATCATCAGGGGTTTTCACCTCCGGTAACGACAAGCGAATTTGGGCGATGTTTTGTAGAATATGCTCAACCACCACCTCTGGCTGCTTGAACCACGTCACAGACCAAGATCGAAGCATATTCCAGCCTAAACGTTGCAACACGGCAGAACGCAATCGGTCACGATCTCTTGCTGATTTTGCCGACTGATACAGCGCACCATCGGTTTCAATCCCGAGAATAAACTGTGATTTAGCTGGATCTTGAATCGCAAGATCCACGTAAAAACCAGACACCCCCACTTGAGACTCTGACTCTACCTCACGCGCCACCAATGCCTCTCTAATGGCTAACTCATGGTCATGCAACGCCTTCAATGCGCTCTTATGCTCCACTACCTCTTCACCGTGCTCAGCAAACGCTAAGAATTCTTTTAGGGCAATCACACCACGGCTAGATTTTTCACTGAGGGTAATATTATCTGAGAGCATAGAGCTTACTATTTGCATGCGTTTTTTAGCGCGAGTCAGCAAAACGTTCATCCGCCGCCAGCCAGAGGCCATGTTAATCGGCCCAAACCGCTGCGGCACTTTACCGCCAATTTCTTTAGGGCCATAAGTAAAGGAAATGACAATCGTGTCACGCTCATCCCCCTGCACGTTTTCTAAATTTTTAATAAACAGTGGCTCTGCCGTCACTCTATTTTGTTCTAATGCCAAATAAAAGTCATTATCTTGCTTACTTAATGACTCTATTGCCCTTTCGATTTGATCTCTCTGATCGGAGTTCATCGCTACCACACCAACAGAATCATCAGGATATTTCTGCAGTAATACCGATACTTTATGGGCGATAATGGTGGCTTCTTCTGTATTGCAGCCTTTGACAAAACAGCCTTTACTCGCCGCGGTAAAACTCACACCAAAATCAGCAGACTGGGCGTACGGCGATGGAAATACGACCAAGTTTTGCTCATAAAAAGAACGGTTTGAAAATGAAATGAGTGAGGCATGCTCAGAACGATAATGCCAACGCAACCGTCTTGCTGAAAATAACGGCATAGCAGCATCTAGAATACTTTGGGATTCTTCAATGGCCGACAAGTCATCGTCGTCAGTTTCTAAGATTCGGTTAAAGAAATTCGTCGGTGGCAGCTGTTTAGGGTCCCCAACCACCACAACTTGTTTGCTTCTGGCAATGGCACCGAGTGCATCTTCAGGACGAACTTGCGATGCCTCATCCATGATCACTAAATCAAATTCAAATTGACCAGGCGCTAAATACTGCGCCACAGACATCGGCCCCATCATAAAACACGGTTTTAATGCGGTTAATGCACTCCCCGCTCTAAGCACTAATTGGCGTATGGGAATGTGGCGCATTTTTTTACCACTTTCATGCTTGAGTAATGCCAACTCTGTATACTGACTCACCTTGCCACCAGAGCGACCACTCGGGATGTCGTTTTGAGCCACTTGCCACGCAATCCGCTCTCGCTGCAGTTTTAGTAATGTTTGGTCGTAGTCTGCAAACTGTTGCTGCAAGGTTTCATGTGATTGAGCATCAAAGTGAGATAAAGCTGGGTATTGCTCAAATACTGAACGGGCCATGGCATCATACACACCAAGATAAAATGCCGATTCAATATCCGTCACATCCAGCTGGTGCTGCTCAATCACGGCTAATAATGGGTCTAACCCTGCCTCTGACAACTCAAATCGCTGACGAATATAGTTCACCCATTGATCCAACCAAGCCATACGAGATAACGCTTGCTCATTTCGAGTACTTAATGTATCAACATCATCACCTGAAACGGCCATCCATTGTACTAAGTCCACCTCTGCTAACGCGGCAAACGCTTGTTCAGCACGATCATATTCCTCCAACATGCCTGTGAGTGTCGGCAAAAAGGCATTAATACCTTGGATATATTCAGCAGTTGACTGGGCAAGTATGGCCTCAGTTAAAGCCACGGTTTCCAATTCAGCCACCACTTTTGCCAAATCAACCGTGTGACATGCAGCCTTAAACACCTCATCTTGAGCTTCAGATAAAGACAAAGGCCATTCAGATCTAACCCACTCAGGTAATGTGAGCTGCTGCCATTGATGTTGCGTCTCAGAAAGCTGATTGAGCGCCTGAATTTCTGTATCTAGCTGATCTACCGTCACTGAGTCGACTAAAAATGACTCACACAGTGCACTTGCATGCGAGAATATGGCCAAATTGTCAGATAAACCGTGTTCACCTGTTAAATCTTTATCCTGGTCAGTCAGTACCGTTACCTGGCCTTCTAACTTGGTTAAGGTCAAGTCACATTCAATTAACTGCTGTAACGTGCCTTGCTGTATTAGGGACTGCAAACCCACAATCACCTCATTAGGTAATGCGATTAATGCATTACCTGCAGCCACTCTAGCCCCAAAGCCTTGCCCGTAGACTGCACGAACACCCGCATACCACTGACGCATAATCTTGAGTGACTCAATATCGGTATCTAACCCTTTGAAATACGCCTGCAAGTGAACTTGATAACGACGATCTTGGTCAAAATCGGATTGTGTTTGCGCGTATACAATCAGGTCTGGCAACTGTGAAATAATCGTTGATAGCCCTGCCCCTGGGAAAATAGACAACTGTAAGACCTGTTTTCTTGCCTCACGCCATTCTCCATCAAACCATTTGAAAAAACCGGCATTGGCCAGCACGTTCTGCCAACGCTGTAACACAGGCACCATTGGTAATTGAGTCAGGTCAAACTGGTTGGACAACACCTCATATTGTGGTTTGAGTTCAGCCAGTTTATCGGCCAATACCGGAAGCAACTCATCTAATTCAACTCGATCAAAGCAGTCGTCACGATACCCCCACAAATGCCCAGGCACACCATCAACAAGCATCAATAATTGTTTAAATGCGCTCAATCCTGAACGACTTGGGTGCAATAATACGTTTAAATCATCCCCAACAGATTCAGACACAGGTAACATCACGGGTGCCAATGCATCAACTTGCTTAATCGCAGTAGACAACAGTTGAATGTCGTCATGAAGGGCCAGTAAACTTCGAGCAGGATCACCTACGTAAGCCTTAAGCACCTCAGATGCACTTGCCAATTCAGTAAGCTGATCAAGTTGATCTAAATACTCAGGTTTAACTGTCTTTAATATCGCCTGATGAAGGCCTTGTAAGTGTGAGAAATCAGATAAATACTGGCTAACGTGTACGATCACATCTGCAGACAACGCCGGAAGCCTTGCAACACTTTCACTGCCATTAAGCTCTGGCAAGTGAATGAGGTCCGCAAGGTAGCGCTTAAAACCAGACACGCTGTGTACCGAAACCAAGCCTTTTGTGCTGTTATTTAACTCCGGTGCCGCTTGTTTTAAAACGGCCAATTGGTTCTGCCAACCCTTAAGTTTTCTACCCACTAACTCATGGTCAAACAATTGCAAGGTTCGGTTACCCACCCCATACCAAGGGTGTGAGGACACCTTAAAATCATCGTCTAGTTGTTCATATAAAGCGTCAGTGACCGCTTGATAAAGTTTGACGGCATCAGCAAGTATTTTTTTAGCCGCAGGATTGAATGCCGCTTGATCAAACCCAACGGGGTGCAAATCCATTGGACTTATTGTTAAGTTCAATCGATAGCGAGCGGCTGCCATTAACACATCATAAACCGTATCACCGGTTTCATACCATGTCTGGCTTATAATATTGGCGTGTTCATTTAGCTGCTGTTTTAATTTTTCATAACGCAGAATTTCTGCATCTATCTGCTCAGGGTTACGGTAACTATCCTGATTTCGAATCCGCGTGCCAATATCATTTAAGACCTTTCGCTTTTGTGTTTTATGGCTGTGTAATTCTAAGCAAAAATCTCCTAGGCCAGCTTGATCAAGCCGATGTTTCACCACCTCAAGGGCGGCTAATTTTTCAGCGACAAACAGGACTTTTTTGTTTTGTGATAACGCCGCGGCAATTAAATTGGTAATGGTTTGAGATTTACCAGACCCTGGCGGCCCTTCAATGACTAAATTTTTCCCCTTAAGCACATCGATCATCGCGCTATGTTGTGAGCTATCAGCATCGTTAATTAAAGGGTATTGATAATGGATATTCTCTATTTGATCAATCTCATATTCTTGCCCAAACTGATGTTCGCTTGTTTCATGCTGTGCCATGAAAAAACGCTGCACGATACTGTGAGCAGTAATATTACCCTCACCTTCAGGCCAACGTTCTGGGTCTAGATCTAAGTACATCAACAGCTTGCCATAGTTAAGCAAAGCTAAACTGGCCTGACGTAACAAACTCCAGCTCGGTTGGTTGTGGCTGATGATACTTTCAACTTGCTGAAAATAGGCTTCTGGTAGCGTTCCGTACTCCAAATCTGGCAAGCCTAAACCAAAATCAATGCGTAATTTTTCACGAAGAGATAAATTGGTCACAATATCTTCACCCGAATAACTCAGTGAATAAAAGTAAGTCCCTGTCTTTTTATCTAATTTCCCTCTATTCAGCTGTACAGGTACTAAATATAAGGGGGCTAAACGCGCCTTGTCATTATCGACCTCAAACCACTGCAGAAAACCCAATGCCAAATACAGTATATTTGCGCCGGTCTCCTCTATTGCGGTGGCGGCTTTATTGCGAATATTTCTTAATGTTGTCTCCATTTGGTGGGGAAACAGCAACGTTTGTAGGGCGTTATCTTGATGCTTAGATGACAGCTCACCATCGGCAACCGGTAAGGTGACACTGGCATTTAACCCTAAACATGCAGCCCACTCTTTAGCAGAAGGGTCTTTCCTTAAACGTTTATCTTGACCCTGCTCATCCACTTCAAGATATTGATGTTCAATGAGTTGCTGGCGAGTTGGTTCTGCGACCGAGTAAAAGCGCATTTCGACATCATTGAGTAACTGAGTCACCATTGGGTCTGGCAGCTCATCAATAATACTCAAGCTACTGCCCTGATGACTTGGGTAGTTTAACAACCGGTTACGACCACTTAAGTCTAAGAGTCGCTTTCTTAAGTCCGCTAGGGAGTCTAAGGAAAATTCAGCAGATGTGTTGTCGGTCATTATTTTACCTATTGTAACGAGTGAGGCGCCCCTCAAGTCACGTTATTATATCGTAAATTAATCATTAACGACACGCGGTCAATTAGATGGAGGAATCCTCATCTTGTTGAGTTTTTACCCAAGTAATTTCACCTTCAAATAAAGGGGCGCCATCCGTTCCCATAAGCTCAACCAGTATTCCCTCAGCTAGAAGCTCAGGAAAGGCACCTTCTGGGTGAAGCAGTCGGCGAATTTTTTCTTTGACCCGGCTGACAATCCAAGGATGAATTATACAATGCAGGCTAAGCTTGCCACATCGAAACCCGCGCTTGATAAACCACTGAGTCAGTTGATTAGGAACCTTTTCAAACACCTCAGAAAATTCCGAAAAATCATCAACCGATATACTCAGCTGTAAATCAAAACGAGACCGGAAAAAACGTATCTTTCTTTTTGATTCTTTAACAACAAGACGACATTCATCGTCATCACTTTTTTCTGTCACCTTTGACACTCACATTCTGTTTGGTTACAAGCCACTCATCGTTTTTACCATAGATGCATGGACGCTTTCTACACCGACACCACATTACCAGACTCAAACAAAGTAATATTCTAGATATAGTGATAAAGCAGGTAATCCTAGCTAAAATAAGGCTTATTCCTAATACCAGGCAGGGCAAAAGATGTGTTTAACTAACTCTGGGCACTTAATAACAAATCAATAATAAAGCCCAGCAACATAACAGGGAGTTATACTATGCAATCTTCACGCAAAAACCGCTTCGATATCTTTGGCGACATCATCAATGGCTATCCTTCAAAAGTGTATCAGAAAAGTTTACCTATGAACGTTAAAAAACAACGTTCTATTGGGTTAGACCCAATGAGCATTGTTGGAGGAATTATTAACGGCTACCCCGCCAAAGTTTATAAATGCCCTGCTCTATAATCTCGTGAGACAGGCCTGCTTCGCAGGCCTTTTCTCTTATATCTTCCGACACAATCGATCATAACGGTGCAAATAGCCACCTTCGTTCGGCGCCCGCTTTAATAATCGTTCCGTGTATGTTTTTGCAATTTCTGCAGAACCGCATTCATGCTCAAAATATTTCGCTAAATTTTCTAACGCTTGCGTATTACCTTGTGACGCTAAATATTGCCATAATGATACGGCTCTAAGCCAATCTTTGTCTTGCCGATAACACCAGGCCAGCAACAAAGTTCCTTCTTGTGCGAGAGACTGCTGATGCTTTTCTAGATAAGCCACTGCCTTTTCACGTAAACCTGCCTTTAGCCAAAAGTTGGCGATACGCGCGGTATCCACCTTACTTTGTTCAGGTTTGGCAATGTCCCGCTGCAACAATTGCCCTAATACAGCCAGTGACTGTATATCAAGCAAATGATGCTGTAATAATAATGGCATCCGATCGGTACGTTTTGCCCGTAACCACTCAGACCAAACCGTCGGAGCCATTGATCCTGGAAAATCGTCTTGTCGCTGCAAGCCGATGATCTTTTGTTCTGCTGTTTGTAAATTGCACTGCGGCCATTTTTTCGAGTATGCGCGGCGCACCCAATGTAATAAATCCAATTGCTGCTGGGTGTTCTGCCATTGGCATGATGTTTTCAATAAACGATACCGCGATGCTAATAACGGCAAATCAAAAGATCTGCCGTTATAACTGACACAAATAGGGAATCGGCTAATCACCGCTTGTAGCCGCTGTAGCATGGCAGCCTCCCCTCGATACCCCGTTAACAATAACTGCTCAACCACAAATTGCTCGTTTTCCCAATACCCGACCCCGACCAAAAAAGCTAAGGTTCCCACCGCGCTACCTAGCCCGTTCGTTTCCGTGTCGATATAGCAGCAATCTTTATGGCTATGTGGACTATTCGGAAAAAGTTTAATTTTATCATCCACATATTGGCCAAAAATGGATTCGCCATATTTTGCATTGGCTTTAACCACTGTTCTAATTTGCAACAAACCATCGGCTAACATCGTCGCATTCAGCTTTTCTGCCAATTGTGCATCGGTTATGTGTTCTTTTTTCTGGCTGCAACCCTGTGATTTAACACCGAGACTGTGTAACTGATCTCGAACAGGGGTAATGTTTTTAGCGACAGGCTCAGCTTTCATTTGTTGCAAACGCATTTTTAAACGTTGATGATTTAACATGCGTATGCCTCAGCAATGTTATCTAACACTTTAAATGCTGCCTGCTTCGCAGAATACGGTTTCGGTTCTGTCGACATTGGCCCTATACACGCAGGACAACCCTGAGCACACACGCATTTTAAGATCAGCTGCCGAGCTTTATCAATCACTTGCTGACGAATTTTAAATATTTGCCCTGACAAGCCGATACCGCCAGGCATACTGTCATATAAAAATAAGGTGGGTTGAAATAAATGGTCTGGTATTTTGTCGATTTTAGCCCGTGTCATCGCCCCAATTTGGTCACTTGAACCCAGGTTTTCTAGCGCGGCATACCATGTTGAATCACTATTACCCACTGAGCGGCTAATGTCTCTTTTTTCTGTCATCGTTAATAATGCCGCTACAAAATGCACTGCATACGCGGCACCAATAAACCCATCAATGGCTTCCCAGCGTTGGCTAAATTGTGTTTGCAATGCGTCATGAGAGATTTGCCACCACACACTGCTGGTATGCATTTCTTGATCTGGCAGCTGGATTTTACCAAAGCCCACGTTTTCATGGGTGTAATACCGAATTTTTTTATAGCCTGTGATTCGCCTGACCACATGCACCTCACCCAAAGCAGTGTTCACACCATTTTGAGCTTGTAATTCAAATTCTTCTAAAATTTTAAGCTTGGTGTAATCAATCGCATCAGTGTAATAATCGGCTTCTGTGGTCTTAACAAAAGCTTTTCGGCCTTCCCAATCTAATCGTTCTACTTGCCAAGGTTTGGCTTGTATCAGGTAAATGGCCCCTTCATAAATGGTCACTGGCGCACTGCTGAAATCCACCTCTGCAATCACGTCTTTTTTACCCTTGGTGATATCGATCACCACAAAATCACCTTCTGCGCCACTGCGTAAATTCACGCTGCCCGCAGGGTAGCTGTCATCCATCCAGTGCCACTGCTGGTTCTCATAATGGATTACGCCATCTTCTGTTAGCAATGCCAAAAAATCTTCAACATCTTTGCCGCCAAATTCATCTCCTTTGCTAAAAGGCAATTCAAATGCGGCACAGCGAATATGATCCAACAGTATCAGTAATTGATCTGGATCTATTCTGGCGTGTTCAGGCCCTGCTTCTAAAAAATACTCTGGTGTTTGTACAATGTATTGGTCCATCAACTGACTACTTGCCACTAATACGGCTAATGCGGGTTTATGTCGCCGCCCTGCTCTACCGACTCTCTGCCAAGTGCCTGCAATAGTGCCAGGATAACCATTCAAAATGCACACATCTAAACTGCCAATATCCACCCCCAACTCTAATGCCGAGGTAGAGATCACACAATCCACAGCGCCATTGCGTAATTTTTTTTCAGTATCTCGCCGCTCCGTCGGTAAATAACCGCCCCGATAGGCTTTTATTCTCGCCGGTTTTCTTAAATCTCGGTCAAATTGATCTTTCAAATATTTGGTAATTACCTCCACCATCAATCGGGACTGACAAAAAATGATACTTTTTAAGTCATTATTGATCATGGTTTTGGCAATGCGTGTTGACTGTGACCTTGCTGATGCCCTTATACCTAACTCTGCATTCACCACAGGTGGGTTCCAGAGTAACAAATGCTTTTTACCCTGTGGTGCGCCGCTTTGTTTGATCGCAGTTACCGGTTGACCTGTTAATTGTTCAGCCAATGCCTCAGGGTTTGCAATGGTTGCAGAACACAATACAAATGTTGGCTGACTACCATAAAAAGCACATATTCGCTGTAAACGACGTAATACATTGGCCATGTGTGAGCCAAAAACACCGCGATAGGTGTGCATTTCATCGATCACAATGATGTTTAACTGCTCAAAAAATTGTGCCCATTTCGTGTGGTGCGGTAAAATACCTTGATGCAGCATATCGGGGTTTGTCACCACAATATCCCCCCTTGTCCGCACCGCTTTACGGGCATCACTTGGGGTATCACCATCAAAGGTAAACGCTTTAACGCCAAGATCTCCGGCTTTATTTAACTCAGAAATTTCCGCCACTTGGTCTTGTGAGAGTGCTTTGGTGGGGAACAAATACAGTGCTTTGGCACCAGTTGTGAGCGCCCCATGTAATACCGGTAAGTTGTAACATAAGGTTTTACCACTGGCCGTTGGCGTCACAATCACGGTTGATGTCTTTTGCTGCACAGACAACCATGCCTCTTGCTGGTGACTATAGAGCTGTTTAATGCCTTTATTGATCAGTGCCGTTTTAATTTTCTCATGTACATCATCAGGAAATGGGCTATAGCACCCTGGCTTTTCTGGCTGAATAATTTCCCCCGTTATTTGCTGCTGATTCTTCTCTTTGAATTCAGCTAACAGCTGCTCAAACGGAAGATTTTTGGGGAGGACAATTTCATTCATCTGATTACATACGCTCTATGTGGTTGGGCCATTCATCAGTAGATGAAGCTTCTCGCCATGACTTCACTTCCAATCATCACTTTGTAAGAACCAGCCATTTAATTTGACCAGTCACAACGAAAAGGTTCACCTACTACTGCTCACGCCAAAAGTTCTCTTTATGTTTTCTTTTTTAGCGTATTTTTTAACCTACCGCAAGGTTTGTTTTTCTTATGTTCTCGTTGGGAACTGGCAAAATTCACGGAAGTCTTTATTTTATTTCGTTATTTTTTGTGGATCCTGAATTCAAGTCATAAGTGCATGACCGGTTAAATTTTCTTGTTTAATGCCAGTGAGCTCTTCAAAAGCCTCATAAGGTGTTTTGTAGCCTAAGCATTTTCTTGGCCGGCTATTTAATTTGTGAACTGCCGCGAACAC
>JABHGC010000265.1 GCA_018672285.1 Methylococcales bacterium | reverse complement strand
TGTTCGCGGCAGTTCACAAATTAAATAGCCGGCCAAGAAAATGCTTAGGCTACAAAACACCTTATGAGGCTTTTGAAGAGCTCACTGGCATTAAACAAGAAAATTTAACCGGTCATGCACTTATGACTTGAATTCAGGAGAGTTTAAAACGGTTCGGCTGGTAAAAATAACGTCTCAATACGTGTATGTCACGAGTGATGTTAGAGGCCATGTGTTTACAGGATTTAATGCAGAGCCAATCCTTAAGGGGAGTGTTGAGGGCTTAGTCAGAATCAAAATTGATCACAGCGTGTACAAAACCTTTGTCTCTAATTATAAAGTGACTGTGTTTCGCACACCGCCAATATGTTGTTTAACGGCCTATGATGGGGTGATCATTGATATTGAATTAAAGCTAAATTATTTTCTGATTGAAGATGACAACACTTGGGCAGGGCAGTTTCAACAAAATTTACCCAAAGTGATGGATGCCATCAAAAACCAACAATCGTACATTAATGGGCTGCAGATATTTTGGATACCCAAAGAGAGTTGGGCAGATGCTAGGCCAATGTCTCAAGGAGACGCGTTTCAAATGGTAGACGCTGAATATATTGGGTTAAGTCGAGCAACCCATAGTCTGAGAGTAAAGCGTGAGGACGATGAAAAGAAGCGTAGCTTTTTGAAGGTGTCAAAAGGCCAGGTTATCGTCTATTCACCCGATGGTCAGGTAAAAAGTTTTTCTCCTGTGATTTCATCAGGGTTCTTTTTTGCAGTTTCTGAGGAAGAGAGAAATGGGTATCTTATTAATTCAAAACATAATCCTGCCTATACAACGTTGGAGTTTGTTCTTAATGCGGCTCAAACCATTGGTCAGCTTTATGGTCATGCTGCTAATGATTTTTTAAATATCCCTAGGATCATTCAAGACTTCGGTCAAGTGAACTTGACTAAGATTGATCCTATTATTAGAGCGACATCTCCAGTACACCTCATGGGGGTTGATGCTTTAGCTTGGTTAATGGGATTTATGTACCGGGAGACACAGTTAGATTCACAGCGCGAATTGGTCAAAATGTTTAGAAAAATTATGAGAACAGGGCTGATTTATAAAAATAAAATAGAAGGTTTTTATCAGCGCGATGTTAGAGGGATTGATGATGTCCCTTTGGTGAGCTGTCATAACTGTACTTAAAAACATTGTCGCCAATATCTTTAGGAGAAAAAATATGCAACTTATTACTGCAAACCAAGTCGAGATTCAATATGGTACCGCGAATAACACAGTCGATTCATTAGAGGTTGTTATCAATGACGAGCATCATTTGAAATTTGCTCAAAACAGCAAGGAGATTCGCTTAATACAGCTTTATAGTAAAGGCGAAATCGCTGAGTATTTTAACCAAGGGAAGTATTTTTTTATGGGTGGCGAGCTAGTTGATTATCGCAGTAGTCAGTATAAAGGCTATGTCCAAAGCGAAGAGAATCTAAGCGCACTGTCAGATATCATTGGAACAACACCACAACAACAAGGTGTTTATACCCAGGGTGTAAAAGGGCTGTACCAAGGGTCATCTCGCTTTAACCGCACCTTTGCACTAGGAGGGCAATGGCATAGTGTGGGTCTGGATATTCCAAAGCTTGGTTTGGGTGGGCAACTCAACAATACACTGTCATTTTTTTGGTCACCGTTTTCTGCCAATATTAAAACCAGTTTTGATGTAGAGCGCTTGGTGTGCCATAACGGTATGGTTGCAACATCACCTTTTGCTGTGTATGAAGCACCGATGATCAGTGATTGGAAAAATAACTTAAATATACTCTCTGTACAGCTTACAGATAAATTTAATGGCATTATCGGTGACAGATTATCACAAATGAGTGAATCTCGTGCCAGTGTTTATGATGTGGACAAAGTTCATCAAATAGTGACTCAAAAAGACATGAGACGCAGGCTTAAAAACACGGTAGACTCAGGCCAACTTGGTAATATTCAAAATGTCACACACGTTAGGCAGCATCTTGGTCAATATTACCAGCCAGCAGTGTTTGCTGATAAGCGCCAAATGAAAAGAGCAGGCAGCCATATCACACAATATGATTTATTCAATATTGCGACGGAAGTTGCGAGTCACATGTCTTGCAATGCAGATGATGTGCAGCAATTAAATTCGATGGCAAACCACTTAACTTTTGATGAGTTGGGCAAAGGTGAACAAATTGATGTGAATACCTCTTCAATTTTATCGAGTGAAAGTGATCATCGTCGGGCATTTTTTTCAAGTTACCACTAGGAGCAAAGTATCATGGCCAGGCAAAGTATCAATAGTGATTGGCCTTATCGATGGGATTTATTACTGCGTTATCGCTTAATTGAGATTGTGGCGCTTTGGGAGGGGCGTTTAACCAGTAATTCGTTGATGACGGCTTTTGGTATTCAGCGGCAACAGGCCTCAAGAGATATTAACACCTATCGAACCGATGTTGCTCCTGATAACTTGGTATATGATCAGCAATTAAAGGGGTATAAACCGACAAACAATTTTTCACCAATGTTAACAAAAGGGGTGATGAATGAGTACCTGCACTTGCTTAATAGTCGTACAGACTTAACCTGCCGGTTTGAACAGCTCAATATTCAGCAAGCAAATATCGAGGTTATTCAACCGTTATCTAGAGAGGCAAGCCCTGAAATTATTCGGCCAATGGTTAAAGCTTGTCGTGAACAAAGCCGGTTAGAAATTCAATATGCCTCATTGAGTAACCCGGTGCCAGAGATTCGGGTGGTTAGCCCTCATACCCTAATCTACAACGGGTTTCGATGGCATGTTCGGGCGCATTGTGAAAAGAATAATGATTTCCGAGATTTTGTGTTGTCGAGGATTACAGATATTCCAGATTTTGTGACCAAATCTGAGCGGCAGAGTGATGAGGATACTGCCTGGACAAGTCAGGTCGTAATTAACGTGATTCCAGACCCGAGAATGACACCGCACCAACGGCAAGTTATCGCAAGAGATTATGGTATGAAGTCTGAGCGGATGGAAATATCAACGCGGGGTGCTCTGTTCACTATTATCTGCAATCGCTTGGGATTGACCACACACAAGCTTTGAAGCCGCCAACGCAGCAACAAATTGTTGTCGAAAATATGGGGGACTTAAAATGCTGGTTGTTTGGTGTTTGAGTGTGCCTTTGGTTTTGGGGAAAGCGCAATTGTGTATACTATGAAGCTATTCGAGTCAGGTGTTGAATTACAGTAAGGAATGAATATGAGTTTATCGCGTCGTGAGTTTATTCAGTTGTTAGGGTTTGCAGGAGCGGCAGGTATGTTGCCAAGCACGCTTCGGGCCGCGAGTGCAACGCCTTCTTATGTTTATGATAGGCCCACCTTTGGAAACGTGACCTTAATGCACATGACCGATTGTCATGCACAACTTAACCCAGTGTACTTTCGTGAGCCAAGTGTGAATTTAGGTGTGGGTGGTGCGTTTGGTAAAGTACCACACATCGTCGGTAGTGCTTTGCTCAAGCATTACGGTATCACCCCTGGAACTGCTGAAGCATATGCCATGAGTTACTTAGGGTTTGATGAGCTCTCTAAGCAATATGGGAAAGTCGGAGGGTTTGCCCACTTAGCCACTTTGGTGAAACAAATTAAAGCGCAGAGAAAAACAGAAAACACCTTATTGTTGGATGGTGGAGATACCTGGCAAGGTTCTGGTACGGCCTACTGGACGGAAGGTCAGGATATGGTGGGGGCTTGTAATTTGCTCGGTGTCGATGTGATGACAGGTCACTGGGAGTTTACGTATAAACCTGAGCAAGTGAAGAAAAATCTCGCGGCATTTAATGGCGACTTTGTTGCTCAAAATATTCATTTGACCGATGATGCGTTATTTGATGGTGGTGAAGCCTTTGATGAGGATACAGGGCATGCCTTTAAACCCTATGTCATGAAAAAAGTGGCTGGTGCCAATATTGCCGTTGTTGGTCAGGCATTTCCTTACACCCCCATCGCAAACCCTAGACGTAACGTCCCAGACTGGACTTTTGGTATTAAAGACGACGCCATGCAGGAATTGGTTGATGAAATACGCAGTAGTGAAAAGCCAGATGCCGTGATTGTACTGTCTCATAACGGGATGGATGTAGATCTAAAAATGGCCTCTCGGGTAACAGGTATAGATGTTATTTTTGGTGGGCATACCCATGATGGCATTGTTCAGCCTGTTGAGGTATCTAATTCAAAAGGCAAAACGTTGGTGACCAATGCGGGGTCCAATGGCAAGTTTTTAGGGGTGATGGATCTTGATATTCGTGGAGGTAAAGTGCAAGGGTATCAATATCGCCTCATGCCCATTTTCTCGAATATTTTACCCGCTGATGAGGCGATGACACAATATATAAGCTCAGTCAGAAAACCTTATGAGAAACAATTGTCGGAATCATTAGCGATTTCAGGTGATGTATTGTACCGGCGGGGTAATTTTAATGGCACCTTTGATCAAGTGATTTGTGACGCTTTGCGTGCTGTAAATGGTTCACAAATCGCATTGTCACCTGGTTTCCGTTGGGGGACATCGGTTATTCCAGGGCAAGCAATCACGATGGAGCATGTGTTAGATCAAACCTGTATTACTTACCCTGAAACCTATACCCGTGAAATGACTGGGACGCAAATCCACGAAATTTAGAAGATGTGGCCGATAACTTATTCAATACGGATCCGTATCTACAGCAAGGTGGAGATATGGTGCGTTTGGGTGGGCTAGATTACCAATTAGATCCACTCGCAAAATCGGGCAAAAGAATCAGTGAAATGCAGTTAGATAACGGGGTTAAACTTGAGGCGGCGAAAAAATATACAGTCAGTGGTTGGGCGACCGTGAACAGTGTTGCAGCCGGTGAGCCAATTTGGGATACGGTTGCGACGTATTTGAAGAGCCAAAAAACGGTGACCCTCAAGAAAGTGAATACGCCAAAATTGGTGAATATTGCTGGTAATCCTGGTATCTAGTATTTCATTGTTTCTGTTAAAGCCCAGTAGTGGGTAAGGTTAAATGACAATCAGCGAAAATACTGTATGTTACCGAAATGTAAATTGAGTGCTTTCAATGATGTCAACGGTTTGGCTGTGTGGGTCTTTGGTGTGTAGGCGTGTGCTTCGGTAAATTTCTATTAGTACTCTTGGTGAGGTTCGATATTCTTTTCCCAGTATGATTTCAGAGTCAAATGATAAGGTCTCGTGGGTAATTTTTTCTTGACCATCTTGTGTTACAAGAAAGATACCATTCGTTGACTGTTGATCAATTATCTCAATTTTTTCCCCTTTGATGTTCATGACCATATGGCACCGAGAAATGGTGGGGTGATTTAAAACAATATCTGCTCTGTTATCCCTTCCTATAATAAAGCTATTTATTAACATTAGACCTATCCAATAACAGTTTTAATATTTAAAAGATTATAAGTATTATCTATCAATGGATAAGCTAAGGCAATTCATTGTTGCTCGAATCATTAAATATGCTACGTGTGTCACGGAATGATTACCTTAGGGTTGTTAGTTGATGAGGGTTGTATGTACCAGGTAGCTAAACGATTTCTAATTGTAAAATTGCTAGTTAGATTCTGCTATAGAATAGGAGAAAGTCCATCTTAAGCTATTATTTGTAGCTGAATAAAATTATATTGTTTTATGTTGTGTAGCATAATCTCACGATGTATTTGTTACTATAAAACTAAAGTAATTATATTTTGTTTGTTGTTTATCTTTTTTTTATTGAGTCGCGGCTGTGACGCAAAAATTGTGTGCATAGGTCACAGTTTGACCGCTTCAGTTCCGTATAGAGGCTTGCATTGGTTGCCGATGGGTACTCAATGTTTTTCTTGAGCAAAGTGGTGGATAGGTTGATAGTGTTGTTTTATTCTTGTTTTAATTCAATGCTTTATTATTCGTGAATAAATTTTTTTTCCAGTAAATTTGATTCTATTACATTGTATTACATGACATTTTTTAAAATCCGGCCTGCACTGAATGAAAAAAATGTGAACTACCCCCGCGTTTTGATATTTAAGCCTGTTTTAGTGCTGGAAGTATGATGGCGCTCACAAAAATCTCTTTTTCTCCGTGTTTTTATTAATAGCATATTAGTTACTTTAACTATTCAATCAACAAATTATGGTGTTAATAAAATGATTAAGTTATTAGAAGAGGTGTCTTGCGATGTCGCGCTTGCTAGAGCGACCGTTATTAATCAGTATCGAGTTTTAGGTGTATTAGGGCAGGGGGCTTTCGGCATAACCTATTTAGGGTTGGATATGACGACAGATAAAAAAGTGGCGATAAAAGAATTTTTGCCCGAGTTGTTATCTTATCGCTCCACCAGCAATATGGTTCGGCCAAAGACATATAGTGAGTTATCCACTTTTGAACATTTTAAACAGCGATTTCTAGAAGAGGCGCAAAATTTAGCAAGGTTCAAACACCATAATATCGTGAGGATAAATGATTATTTTGAGGCAAATGATACCGCTTACATGGTGATGGAATATGAGAATGGCTCAAGCCTTGATGAGAAAATCATTAAAGGTGCTGCCTTTTCTGAGTCGGAGGTCACGGCGTTACTACATCAGTTGATGAACGGGTTAAGGCGGCTGCATCAAGTGAATATCATTCATAGAGATATTAAACCGGGTAATATCTATATTCGGGAGCGGGATGGTAGCGCTGTATTATTAGATTTTGGTTCTGCACGCCAAGCGCTGTATCAAAAGTCACAAAATTTAACCACGCTTTTGACGGTAGGCTACTCACCTATTGAGCAGTATTCTGCAGGAGGGACCCATCAAGGGCCTTGGAGTGATATTTATGCGCTTTCAGCGGTAGGATATGAGTTGCTGACCGGTAATAGGCCAATGGAGTCTACCATTCGTAGTGAGATGAAAATGAGAACGGGGGTTGATCCTATGCCATCAGCATATCAATCTTGTTCCTCAAGGTTTAGCCCTATATTCCTGCGAATTATTGATTGTGGGTTGGAAATATTAGCTGATGATCGACCACAGAGTGTGGATGAGTGGCAGAAACGTTTTGAAGGTTTACAATCACGAACGGAAATAAAAGACATTGAGCATTTGAAAATGTCATTGAATGCTCAATCACCGGATTATCCTTTTCACTCTCTCGGTCGAGATACGAACAGTCGAACGGTGGTACCCGTCATCGAAAAAGCCGCTCCCTCTATTTATCAGTCCAAATCTCTAGATTTTGAAGAGGTTTATGAAAAACCGGCGGGAGGGATGAGTTTTGCGACGTTGGTCGTCATTTTTTTGTTAGGTGTAACAGCGCCACTTGCGTTTAACGTACTGCTTTCGGAGCTGCATAAAGATTTTTTTGTCTGGGGGTTGATTGGTTTTTCGCTGGCAATGTTTGCTTATTTTGTTGTAGGTAAAGCGTTGTTGCCGAGGGTTGCTAAGTATTGTGGTGTGGTACTTTTTTTGATTATAGGTGTGTTGTTACTGCTAAATTTTCCCAGTTATTGTAATGGTTGTTTTTGATGATTGGGAATCACTTCGGCAGTATGTATAAACTGCCAAAGTGTTACAGGATTAACTGATTTTTTTGTATTTTATTCTGTGAGGTTGATCCGCTTTTGTGCCTAAGCGTTTATGTCTATCTGCCTCGTAGCTTTCATAGTTACCTTCCCACCAAGTGACTTGGCTATCACCTTCAAAAGCTAAAATATGCGTTGCAATACGGTCTAAGAACCATCTGTCATGCGAGATGACAGCGGCACACCCTGGGAAGTTCAGTAAGGCTTCCTCCAGTGCTCGTAGGGTTTCAACGTCTAAGTCATTGGTTGGCTCATCGAGCAATAACATATTACCGCCGCTGCGTAATAGTTTCGCCAAATGGACCCGGTTACGTTCACCACCGGATAAATCTCCAACTCTTTTTTGTTGGTCAGATCCTTTAAAATTAAACCGAGAGGCATAAGCGCGTGATGGAATTTCATAGGTGCCAATGGTGATTACATCTTGCCCTTCACCGACTTCTTCCCATACGGTTTTGCTGTCATCTAAGCTGTCACGGCTTTGGTCAACATGTGCAACCTCTACCGTCGGACCCCAAGTTAACTCTCCGCTATCAGCTTGTTCGCCACCTGTTAACATGCGGAACAGGGTGGTTTTACCTGCACCGTTCGGACCAATGATGCCAATGATGCCACCAGGTGGTAGTTGAAATGAAAGGCCATCTAGCAGTACTTTGTCACCGAAAGCTTTTTTCAGCTCATTCACTTCCAAGACGAAGTCGCCTAGGCGAGGTCCTGGTGGGATGTAAATTTCTTGTGTTTCATTGCGCGTCTGGAACTCTTTGTTGTTAAGTTCCTCAAAGCGTTGTAAGCGCGCTTTACTCTTACTGTGACGACCTTTAGCCCCTTGACGAACCCACTCTAATTCTTGTTTTAATGTTTTCTGGTGAGCTGACGCCTGTTTTTCTTCTGTCTCTAAACGGTTTTGTTTTTGCTCGAGCCAAGAAGAGTAATTGCCTTCCCATGGAATTCCATGACCTCTATCCAACTCTAAGATCCAGCCGGCTACATTATCTAAGAAGTAGCGGTCATGAGTGATGGCCACGACGGTGCCTTCATAGTCGTGCAAAAAGCGCTCTAACCAAGCAACGGATTCAGCATCTAAGTGGTTGGTTGGCTCATCGAGTAGTAACATATCGGGTGTGGATAGGAGGAGTTGGCATAAAGCCACTCGGCGTCGTTCACCGCCAGATAGTTTAGTGACATCTGCATCCCAGGGTGGCAGGCGAAGTGCATCTGCTGCAATTTCCAGTTGTCGGTCTAATTCCCAGCCGCCAGCAGAATCAATGGCATCTTGTAATTTGCCTTGCTCTTCTAATAGGCTATTCATCTCATCGTCAGACATGGGTTCTGCAAATTGCATGCTGATGTCATTGAAGCGGTCGAGTAATTTTTTTGTTTCCCCTAGACCCATCTCAACATTGCCGCGGACATCTTTATCAGGGTCTAAATCTGGTTCTTGAGGGAGGTAGCCAACATTAATGCCTTTTTGTGGGCGGGCTTCTCCATCAATATCGTTATCAAGGCCTGCCATAATTCGAAGTAACGTTGATTTACCAGAGCCGTTCAGGCCTAATACGCCGATTTTGGCACCAGGGAAAAAAGACAAAGAAATATCTTTTAAAATAACACGTTTAGGGGGCACTATTTTAGAGACCCTATTCATGGTGTAAATGTAAGACCCTGTTTTACCTGTTTTGTTATCTTTAGCCATATTTCTTTTGCCTAATCTCCATTATTCACGCGCCTTTAAGAGCTTTTTTGGGGCGCGAGATATAAATTAAAAAAGTTACGTTATTGACTGATTCAAAACGATTCGTTACTATTTCTGAAAAAGTTATCTTTTGTGGGTTATTATTGCTATGTCTCATCAAATCATGGGCGTTATGATAAACGGCTATCGGGCAAAAGTGCTAGTGAAAGATGATATGCCTGTTTTTTACCCGAATCTTTATGCGACCCTCGAACTTTCAAATCGCGCATTAAATACACAGAAAAAATATCTCGAACATATCGGTCTGTTTGAGGATTATCTTGAGTATGAATCGATTGACCTAATTGCTCGCTTGGAACAGCGCCCGAAATCCAGCTATCTGACCGATGAAGAGGTATCCCGTTTTGTCAGTGACGCGGGCTTCCAAAAAGCAACGCTCGATAAAAAGTATGCTGGTGTTCGACTGCTTCCTGCGGCGTTTGAATCTGTGGGTAGAGTTCATGCGCAACAGCGGCTTGAGGCAGTACGAGACTATTTGATATTCCTCTATGACAAGTTGGGTGATCATTCGACGCGATATGAGGCTGTCGATGATGTATCAAAAAGATATAGCCGAAAGATAAAAGCCGCTAAACCTTCGTGGAAAAAGACCAAGATTGAGCAGATGAAGGGGCTGACTCAACAGGAACGCGATCGCTTGTTAGGGATTATGCATCCTGAAAGTGCTGACAACCCTTTTGCAAATAAGGCGCTGAAATTGCGCAATTACATTGTGTTGCTTTTGGGGCTGGATATGGGGCTGCGCCGCTCTGAAATGCTGCTGATTAAGATTAGTGATATTCATTGGCACAGCGGTGAGCTTGCAATTGTTAATCTTGAGGACGAACGAATGGATACACGAATTGAGGCTCCGCAATTTAAAACCCATGAGCGCCAACTGGTGATGGGTGATGATCTTAGTTGGGCAATACGGGATTATGTAGACAACTATCGTGTCTTGAACAAGGGACCTTCTGAAGCAAAAAAACATCCATTTTTGTTGGTATCGCATCGTCGCAATGAAGGCAAGTCACTGAGCATTAAAGCTCTGGATGGTGTCCTGCCTCGCGTGTCTGCAACAGCACCAGAGCTCAAACACATTCACCCGCATATTTTGCGTCACGATGCCGCCTACACATTGCTTGAAAGCATGAGAGATGAGCTGGAGGTACTTACGCCAGAGGATCGTACCACAAGGGTTCGAAAGGTTCTGACCTATGCCTTTGGCTGGAGTTCTGAATCGAATATGCCAGGACTCTACGGGGCGAAATTTTGGAAGGAAGAAGCTGATAAAGCGATGAAAAAACGCTCAGATAAATTCAAAGCAATACGTGAGGGGGTTGAAGCCAAAATCAACCAAGGCGGTGCAGAATGAGTCTCGACATCAAAGCGCTCAAAGCCCCCACTCAGGGCACTCTGGATGATTGGCTGAATGTGCCCAGACTGGCAAAGTGTGGTGAATTTTTCACGCCCTCCGAGCCGATGTGGAATCCTGATAAATCAAGTTCAGAGAAGGTTAACTGGCGGGCGGCGATATTATCTGTTCCTCCTAAGTGGCAACGCTGGTTACAAGCGGCTTTGGCCTATCGTATGGCGGAGGTAGCACAAAGAACCATAGCGTTTATTTCTTCGGTGTTGTCGCGGACGGCGCAGGTAGGGCTTGATCCATTGAATCAAGATCATTTGATTGATTTGCGCGAGCGCTTTAGCGTGACTGAGTTTGCTAGCTTAGTTAGTTTTATGGCGTTTTGGCGGGTGTGTGAGTCGCTTGAAAAACGACCTTCACGCGCTTTGGTTGATGCGTACAGCGATTTGCCCAAGAAAAAGCGATCTAAAAACTGTCCTGTTCTTAGTTTAGATCCCGAGCAAGGGCCACTTACCCGAGCGGAGCAGGATGGGCTATTTCAGTGGCTTCATGAACAATTCTGCCATAAAAATTTAGATCCCGAACGCTACCTTTATCTGAGGTTGATGATGACCTATGGGCAGCGTGGCACTCAGTACCGAATGATGGTCTATGACGATTTTATGAAGGTCGAACAAGGCTTTAAAATTCGGCTCCATTGGGCGAAGCAGAGAGGTGACGCCGGCTTCCGAGCAAAGTCAGAGACCTTTAACCTCGATGAAGATCTTTACATAGTAATTCAAATTTACAAGGCGATGATTCTGACGCGTCTCAAGCAAGATTACCCAGGCCGTGCTGATTGGGATAAGGCCATCAAGTATGTGCCGCTCTTTCGTCGCAAAGTAATTAATGGGGACCAGGCATTTGGACAAGAGCCCGTGCTAATTGATGCCCCTGATCTCGCTGATTTCAAAGCGCTTGAGGGTTCACCACAAGCGGGGTTTCATGTGCCCTCTGGGACAGTAAGGCCTTGGCTGGAACGCATGGAACGGATGCCTGGCTTTCCGATCTCAACGCGCACCCACCAGCCCTTGAAAATCTCAAGAGGTCATCGCTTTAGATACACACTCGGGACTGACCTCTCGGACGCCGGTCTGGATGAGTGGTCAATCGCTCATGCACTCATGCAGAAACAATCTTCCAGTGTGCGAAAATATCGACAGGTCTCAGCAGAGTTGATGGCGCTGATTGATGAAAAGATGAGTGACCATCTCGCGCTGGTCGTCAATGCGTTCACGGGCACCATCGTAAGAAACCGATCTTTCGCCAGGAACGGCCAACGTGCAGATCGTCAGATTGAAGACTTGGCGGTCTGCGGTGCGGAGGCACTATGCCATTTGGATGCGCCATTTAGCTGCTATGCGTGCAGCAAATTTCAACCGCTCCTCGATGCCGATCATAGTGCTGCACTTGAGCGTCTGGAGCATCGAAGAGAGCAAACCCTTGCCATCGATAAAACCACAGGTGTGCTCTGGGATCGTGCGATCCTAGCCTGCCGCAAAGTGATTCTCGATTGCACGGTGTTGCGTGAATCTATGAATCCAGTTGGAGCTGAGGCATGAGTGATATCGTTGATTTTAAGCCCAAGGCTGACATTGAGGCTGCCGAGCAGTTGCATGAATTTATCGCATGGGCGCAAGCCATTCTGCCTAAAGGTATTCCTAATAGAGTCCATCCCAGCATTCGCTGGGATATGAATTCATGGCACTCATCAGGAGTGAATGGCGTTGTCTTCACTGTGTTAGCCTCACCTCGAAACGTATCGGCTGGACAGAGGCAGTATATGCAGCCCCCTTTTATAGATTTCGCCAAAGCGATAGTCGTGTATCGCCATGCGTATCTTGGGATTAAAAATGTGCAATCTTGGCTTTTCTCGATCAAAGCGCTTGAGGTTGCCTTGGTCGAGCTGACAGGCGCACGGGATGTGACGCAGCTGTCGGCTGTGGTTTGTAACAGAGCCTGTGAGCTGATGCAGCTACAATGGTCAAAAGGAAATAATGCATACCTGAGAAGCAAGGGTCTTGAGCAAGTCGTAGCGTTGATGACAAAGAAAGGATTGCTTGCAAAGCCCTTTCGGTGGAATAGCCCACTGAAATTACAAGGTCGTGGCAGCCTAAAGCAGCAGAGAGAAGATCGAGAGAAGAAGTTACCAAGCCGAGAGTCAATTTTGGCCCTGGGGGAATTGTTTAACAATAATTTGACGGACCCATTAGATATTGTGATTACCTCAGCTTGTGCCCTCTTGTTGAGTCAGCCGGCTCGTGTTGGTGAACTAGTGGATGTTGAATGCGACCCCATCGTTTTTAAAGAGAATGATAATGGTAGTCAACGCATGTTCCTCCGATGGTATGCAGAAAAGGGCTTCGGTGCGGCGCTTAAGCCCGTTCTAACGGGTATGGGGCCAGTTGTGAAAAGTCTTATTGGGCGGATGCTACCCATCACCAATGACGCACGTGCGTATGCGTCCTGGCTGGAAGATCACCCTGATGAATTTCCGCCACACCCTGGTGTGCCGGAGAAAGGGTTGGATGATCCTTTGACCTACGAGGAAGCTTGCGCTGCACTCAAACTAACTCTGCTTGAAGCATGTTCTCCACGCACTATTTTCCGAAGAAACTTTGTCAAAAAATTTAAAAACAAGAGTTTAGCACCTGCTGCTCAGGCGCTACTGGATGAGATCAATGAAGGTTGGGATACCAAAGTGAAGTGTATTTACGTCAAGGGCAGGAGGGGGCGTCAAAGAGCCGAGTATGACGATAAGGCGATTATTACACTGCGGAAGCTCAATATCCTGGTGCGCGAAAAATACCTGCCAAAAGACTTCCCATATACCTCGCCTTTCGAAGACGGTAAGAAGCGGGTGAAGTACCGTGATGCGCTGTTCTGTGTGCGCACCGGGGCGCTCAACTCTAAGGGAATAGTAGCAACGAAAGATTTTGGCGTGGAAATCGCGGCTAACACGTATCGCATGGTGGATCAGTTGGCTAGCGGCAGAAAAACGAAGGGTATTTTCGAGCGTCATGGCTACCTTGGTGTTTCGGTGAATTCGCACGCTTTTCGTCATGAACTCAATACGGAGATGCATCGCGCAGGTCTTTCACAGTTACTGATTGATGCGTTTTCAGGGCGCACAAGCATGGGCTCTGTTTATAACCATGAAACGGTTGAGGAGCGCACCCAAGCGGTTGCCGTAGTTCACCCAAAAACCAAGCCGAGTAATGCTGCCAAACGTCTTGAGAAAATAAGAACGAATTTGCCATTGAGCCTCAGAGACGTGACTGAGCTTGCAGGAGATAGTCAGGATCGAGTCATCCATCAAACCCATGTAGGACTTTGTGTGCATAATTTTGCCAGCGAGCCCTGTCCCAAGATGGGGTCTTGTCTGCGATGCGGCAAACTTGTCTGCGTCAAGGGCGATGACGAAAAACTGAAGAACATCAAAGAAGAACAAGACTATTTGCAAAAGCGCTATCGTGATGCGCTCGCAGCGGAGTCCCGAGGCGAAATTGGTGCAACGGAATGGGTGGCGGCAGTCCGCAAGGAACTTCTCAAGTGCAATGCACTGATCAAGCTGCTTGAAAATCCTGAACTTGAAAATGGCGACATCGTTTGGAACACCGATGATGGATGGAATCTTACTAACAATGCTGCTGCTATGGCAGGCCTTGTTGAGCCGCAAGTTATCGAAACTAAAGACCAAGAGGCATTGCCCTCTTTGGATGAGCTATCAGCCATCTTGGATGAGATAGAGGTATAGTTATGGGGCATTTAACAAAGAAGGGTGAAGCGCGCATCATCAAGATCATAGAGGATTGGTCTGAACCTAAATTGACGTGGCCGCTACTTGTAGAAGCCTGCAAAACCAAACTAGATATCAGTCGTGCTCGCCAATCTCTAATGAAAATACCAGCCATTGATATGGCGATGAAGGATCGTAAAGCAGCACTTAAAGCGACAACCGAGAAGCCGGGTTGGGTCAAAGATATTAACGAAGCAAATGAACGCATCGAAAAGCTGACTGAAGCCAATCAGAAACTTAAGGCTGTGAATCAGAAACTGCTTGAGCGTTTTAAGGTCTGGCAGGCAAACGCGGATATGCATGGTTTATCGCAAAGGAAGCTGGATCAACCACTCGTTCATTTTAGGAAAAAGTAGCATGAAAGCGCTATTAGGATGCGAGCAATCATGTAAAGAAGGATCTAAACCAGATGTCGCAAAAAGGCTGATTGGAGTCAGTCGCATAGTGGCCTCCACTGACCGGTTTTCCCTCTAAGTTGACACCAGCCCGATCATGCTGACAGGCAGCTCAACGCCCAAAGAAGACGATCAATTCTCAGGGAAACACGTTCCTCACGTGGAAGACTTCAGGCTGATAGCTGACAAAATGCCTGACCACATTTAGTGCTAAATTTCTCTATTGCGGTCGTTCGCGCCGAACGGTGGTTTTACACGCGCAGGCCAAAAAGCAGACATTGGAAATACCAATAACAAAAACTGTAATGACCCTTGTGAAATATTTTGAAAGCAGACAGTCAAGCTTCGGACCTCACTGACAACTTTTCCCTCTTAGTTGACGATTGCCTAGCCTTGCTGACAGGCAAGTTTTGCAACAAAGCGGTCGTTAGCATATCACTCTAAAACAATCCCCAAAGCAGTCATTTAAACTAAAAAAGGCGACTCAAATGACTTAACTTTGAGTCGCC
>JABHGC010000197.1 GCA_018672285.1 Methylococcales bacterium | reverse complement strand
TGGAGTGCCATCTTTAGAAGGCGCACTTTGTACCACTTTCTTAGCACCAGCATCAATGTGCTTTTGGCAGCTTTCTTCGGTTAGGAAGAAACCAGTTGAATCGATAACGATCTCAGCGCCAACATCACCCCATTTAAGGTCTGCTGGATCACGCTCAGCAGTTAAACGGATTTTACGGCCGTTAACAACTAAATCAGAACCATCAACGGTCACGTCTGCATCAAAACGACCATGAACTGAATCGTATTTCAACATGTATGCTAAGTACTCAGCATCCAATAAATCATTGATACCAACTACTTCGATATCTGTAAAATCTTTAGCAACGGCACGGAAAACCATTCGGCCAATACGACCAAAACCATTAATACCTATTTTAAGAGCCATTCTACAATCTCCCTATCTGAAATTTTACCAATTAACCTAAAACTGATTTAGCAGTAGCAACAACATTCTCTACTGTAAATCCAAATTCTTTGAATAGTAAATCTGCAGGTGCAGACTCACCGAAGGTCTTCATGCAAACAAGACCGCCTTCAAGACCAACATATTTGTGCCAGCCGTTCTCAACACCAGCTTCAATAGCAACACGCTTAACACCAGGTGTTAATACAGAATCTCTATAAGCTTGATCTTGCTCATCGTATGCATCAGTAGATGGCATAGAAACAACACGAACTTTCACGTCACCCATTGCAGCAGCTGATTCAACCGCTAAACCAACTTCAGAGCCAGTTGCGATAAAGATAATATCTGCGTCGCCATCACAATCTTTAAGAACGTAACCACCTTTCTCGATGTTCTTAACTTGCTCTGCTGTACGCTCCATTGGTGTCAAGTTCTGACGAGAGAATACTAATGCAGTTGGCGCATCACCACGTAACATGGCCATTTTCCAAGAAACTGCAGACTCAATCGCGTCACTGCCTCTCCAAGTTTGGAAGTTTGGAATCGCACGCATGGTTGATAATTGCTCAACAGGTTGGTGTGTAGGACCATCTTCACCAAGACCAATTGAATCATGTGTATACACATAAATAGTACCGATTTTCATCAGCGCAGACATACGCAATGCATTACGCATGAACTCCATAAACATGAAGAAAGTCGCGCCGTACACTTTGAAGCCGCCATGTAAAACCATGCCGTTCATCATGTGCGCCATACCAAATTCACGTACACCCCAAGAGATGTAGTTACCATCTGCATTTGCAGGGGTTACTTTAACGGTGCCAGACCAGTTCGTTAAGTTTGAACCAGTTAAATCGGCTGAACCACCAAACATTTCTGGTAATAAAGGACCCATTGCTTCAATCGCATTTTGAGACGCTTTACGAGACGCAATTTTTGGCATATCTGTTTGAGTTTGAGCGATGTATTTATCCATCTCAACTTCAAAGTTAGCCGGTAAGTCACCAGACATACGACGTAAAAATTCAGATGCTTCTGTTGGAAACGCCGCTTTATAGGCATCAAACTTAGCATTCCAAGCGGCTTCGTCTGTAGACCCCTGTGCTTTATGATCCCAACCAGCATAGATATCATCAGGAATTTCAAATTCACCGTGATCCCAACCTAACTGCTTACGCGTTGCTGCAATCTCTTCATCGCCTAATGGTGCGCCATGACAGTCATGAGATCCTGCTTTATTTGGAGAACCAAAACCGATGGTTGTACGAGTACAAATCAAAGATGGCTTGCCTGTTTCTGCTTTTGCAGCATCTAATGCAGCACTGATTGCATCAGCATCGTGACCATCAACATCACGAATAACATGCCAGTTATATGACTCAAAACGACCCGCAACGTCTTTTTCCATCCAATCTGAAATATGACCATCAATTGAAATGTCGTTGTCATCCCAGAAAGCAACCAATTTACCTAAACCTAAAGTACCCGCTAAGGCTGATGACTCATGAGATAAACCTTCCATTAAGCAACCGTCACCCATGAAGACATAAGTGTTGTGGTCAACAATATCGTGACCAGGCTTATTGAATTGTGCTGCAAGTGTACGCTCAGCGATTGCCATACCAACAGCATTGGTAAGGCCTTGTCCTAGAGGACCGGTGGTAGTTTCAATACCATCAGCATAACCATACTCAGGGTGACCCGCTGTTTTAGCGTGTAACTGACGGAAGTTTTTAAGGTCGTCAATTGAAAGGTTAAACCCACTTAAATGTAGAAGTGAGTAAATAAGCATGGAACCATGTCCATTAGAGAGAACGAAACGGTCACGATCAGCCCAATTTGAGTTTGTTGGGTTGTATTTCATGTGCCCATTCCACAAAACTTCAGCGATATCCGCCATACCCATAGGGGCACCCGGATGTCCAGAATTGGCTTTTTGGACAGCGTCCATACTAAGTGCACGAATAGCGTTTGCTAAGTCTCTACGAGATGGCATATAAAGATATCTCCTGTGGTATCCAGCTAAATACGGTAATTCTTACCCCCTATTCTCAACCCTGGACTAGCCATTGTTTGATTGAATGAGGCATAAGGCTTTTATAATCTAAACGTGAGAATATTTTTCTCTGTTATCTTACGTCCAAACCATTAAAATTCGAGTTGATCCCAAAAATGGGAGTGCCTATTCTCCATAACTTTGTTTAGTTGAGCAACCGCTTTCATTCACTATAGGTTCAGACAGTCTTACCAAATTAGTACTTTATCATATTTATCAACCACATAAGACGCAATTACTATATTAGATATTAATTGTATATTTATTTGGATTCGGCACGAATGTCTCACTGATTAGACAAATTCAAATCGAGATGAGAGACTTGCGCTAAAATAATGTATACCTATTTAAGATACCCATCGATTCTGTGAGACTATGAGCCAATTAAAACGCTATAGCGTTGAATTTTTTCCACCTAAAACTGAAGCAGGTAAGAGTAAGCTAAGTGCGACTGTCACCGCTTTTGCCCAATACCAACCTGATTTTTTCTCTGTCACTTATGGTGCAGGCGGCTCCACGCGCGATTTAACGTTAAGTACCGTCACGGACATACAGAAAATCTGCAATATTGAGGCTGCACCCCATTTTTCCTGTATTGGTTCTAGCAAAGAGGATTTGCGCCATATTTTACAGGATTTTTCAGCGGCAGGTGTCAAACGTATTGTCGCCTTGCGAGGTGACTTACCCTCAGGCTGTAGGGACCTCGGTGAGTTACGTTATGCCAATGAGCTTGTGGCATTTATTCGATCAGAAACAGGAGACCAGTTTCAACTTGAGGTTGCAGCCTATCCTGAAATGCACCCTCAAGCCAACAATTGGCAAGTAGACCTGCAGAATTTCAAGAAAAAAGTGGACGCTGGCGCAAACTCAGCCATCACACAATATTTTTATAATGCTGATTGCTATTATCAATTTGTCGATGACTGCCACAAAGAAGGCATCAACATCCCCATCATTCCTGGTATTATGCCCATCACCAACTCCACTCAATTACTACGTTTTTCAGATGCCTGCGGTACAGAAATCCCCCGCTGGCTTCGTAAGCGCTTAGAGCGCTATGGTGATGACCTGCCCTCAATTCGTGAATTTGGTACTGACGTTGTCACACGCATGTGCGAGAACCTGCTGCAAAATGGCATTGAAAATTTACACTTCTATTCTATGAATCAAAGTGAAGCCACACTGAAGTTATGGCAGAATTTAAACTTGCAGCCTAAACCTTAAGCCATGAGAGTCACTCGTTTATACATTGATGCCACGCTTGATGTTGGTCAATGTATTGCGCTGAACCAAGCTTCAAGTCACTATTTAACCACCGTTTTACGCGCCAAACAAAATCACAACATCACGCTGTTTAATGGCCAGGGTGGTGAGTATGACGGCACGATTACCACACTACACAAACGCACCTCAATGATTAGCATTAACGGATTCACCGACATCAGCCGTGAATCCAATTGCCCGGTGACTTTACTTCAAGGTATTTCTCGGCAAGATCGAATGGATTTTAGTATTCAAAAAGCAACCGAGCTAGGTGTTCAACAAATCATCCCTGTTTTTTGCCAACGCAGCCAAAAACTGACTAATCCAGAAAAAAAACATGACCACTGGCAAGGCATTATTATCAGTGCTTGTGAGCAATCTGGCAGAACTCAGCTGCCTCTGTTAAGGCCACCACAAACGTTGTCAGAAACGTTACAACAGCCGTATGATTTGGGTTTATTTTTAGATACAACCAGCACAACACCCTGGCATCAAATAACACCCAAAGGCATAAATATTGCGACACTGATCGGTCCTGAAGGTGGTTTTACTGAGGAAGAACAGGGCTTAATTAAAGAACAACAATTTCAGGCCATTTCACTAGGCCCTAGAATATTACGTACAGAAACTGCCGCTTTAGCAGCCATCACTTTGGTCATGCACACTTGGGGGGATCTTAACTAAGCAAATTAAACAATGAGTTAGTAAGCACTCATTGGTACTTCTTTTCGCAATTGATCTTCAATAAAATCAACCCTTGGAATTGTCGCTGACACTTCTTCAATCAAGACTTCTTGCAAGCTCGTGGGCAGACCACTTTGCTCTTCAGCTTCTTTAACATTATTTTCGTGTACTTTAATTAAGTGGGGAATTTGGGCACAAATCAAGCCAAAGAATTTCGCACCTGACATGCCACTCACACCATTACACACGGCAATACGAGATCGTTTGCTGATTTTTGGTAATGCATCACCTGCCAACGATTCAAACGATACGACGGGAATGGTTTCACCTCGCCAAACGATACTACCAACACACCATTCAGGGGTGTCATCAATGACTGTTGATTCCATATACGGAATAATTTCAGCTACGGCTGCATTTGGCAATAATAACCGCCTTCTCACTAGTGGCAACAATACACTTCGGACAATTTCTAAGCCCGTACCTTCGGTTAAAGACTGGCTTTTCAGTGTTTGTTGTACATTAATTTCGTCATCATCATAATCATCCTCATCTTCTAACTCTGGCTCAGCTTGTAACGTTTCTGTCACAACCTCATCACCAAGATGAAGATTAAAACTTGCCGCTAATGCGTCACTCAAAACCGGCATTTTTTGTGAGGCAGCAATTTCCAGCATATGTGCCAGCTCATCCATACCATCTTGACAAATACCAACAACAGCAGTGCCATCTACGGTATTGTTTTCAATCTCGATGAGTAAAGATTCAACTAGGTGGGTCAAGTTACCAATCTCATCTAAGCCTGCTAAACGCGCACCGCCTTTAAGGGTATGCAATGGTCTTTTAAACTCGGCCAATAAATTCGCATCTGTCGGTGCTTCCACCCAACTTTTCATAGTGACTTCAATGGACTCAATGATCTCATTGCTTTCTTCAACGAAGATCTCTAATAGTTCTTCGTCAATCTCTTGCATGTCCATATCTTGTAAGTCAGTCATGACAGCATTATGCCTCTAGTAATGCATGAATATTTTCGAGCAACTCTACTTCTTGATAAGGTTTACCAAGATAGGCATTAACCCCAATCTCCATCGCTCTATTGCGATGTTTATCCCCTGTTCGAGAAGTAATCATAATAATGGGAATATGTTTCAGTCGATCACTATTACGTATGTGTCGCGCTAACTCATACCCATCCATTCTTGGCATTTCCACATCGAGCAGCATGACATCAGGAATTTGCTCTTGCAGTACCTGAATGGCATCAACGCCATCTTTCGCCGTGAATACGCTCATCTCATGCCTCTCAAGCAAGCGAGTCGTCACTTTACGCACGGTGATTGAATCATCCACAACCATAATAGAAGGTACTGTCCGCTTAGCAACTTCTTCCACCACCGCTTCTGGTGCTTGCGCTTGGACAGCACTGTGTCTGACAAGTGCACTCACATCTAAGATTAAGACAACTCGGCCGTCACCCATAATGGTGGCACCAGATACCCAGTTCACGGAGCTGACTTGCGGCCCTACGGATTTAACCACAATTTCCCTGTTGCCTAATATCGCATCAACTTGCAAGGCAATACGGTGCTGACCTGTTCTCACTAATAACACAGGGAACCAACGTTTTTTCTCTTGTAAGATCGCTCTACCGGAACCTAACAGTGCACCAATATACTGCACATGGTAGTTGTTACCGGCATATTCATATTCTGTTTTTTCACCTGAGTAGCATCGCTCAAGCTCATCCCGAGATAATCGAACCACACCTTCAATACTTGAGTGTGGAATGGCATACGTTTCATCGGTAATTTGTACTAATAGCGCTTGGTTAATCGCAAGGGTAAAGGGGAGTCTAACGGTAAATAGCGTACCGTGGTCTTTTTGCGAATCAATATGCAATGACCCACCCAATTGCTTAATCTCACTATGAACCACATCCATGCCCACACCACGACCGGCAATTTGGCTCACTTCGTCAGCAGTACTAAAACCTGATTCAAGAATAAACTGTAATATATCTTCCTCAGATAAATCCGTTTGATCCTCTTTCATAAGATCACGTTCGATGGCTTTCTTACGAACTCTATCAACACCGATTCCACCACCATCATCAGCCACATAAAGGACAATATCGGTGCCTTCACGTGTTAATTGCAATGTGATTTTACCTGTTTCGGGTTTTAACCGGCTCTTACGAACGTCTTTATCTTCAACACCATGAGCAATCGCATTTCGAATCATGTGCTCTAATGGCGCCATCATTCTTTCCATGATGGTTCGATCCATTTCTCCGGCCGCACCAATCACTTCTAATTCTGCTTTTTTGCCTAACTGCTTACATGTCTGACGCACCAATCGATTTAACTTTGGCACCATACTTGAGAAAGGCATCATCCGGGTTCTCATCAACCCTTCTTGCAACTCTGTATTCACTCGAGCTTGTTGCAGTAATAGTGTTTCTGATTCACGCGCCAGATTGGACATCATTTCCTGAATACTGGTTAAATCAGTCACACTTTCTAACAAACTACGAGACAATTGCTGCATTTTGGAGAAACGATCCATCTCTAATGGGTCAAATTCTTCCTCATCTTCATTTTCGTCATGTTCTTTTTCATAACGGAATAACATTTGCGCTTCAGTTTCAATTTCTAAGTTTCGAAGCTGATTACGCAACCGACTCACTGTTTGATCTAGCTCTGTCAGGTTAAATAAGAAATTACCGTTTTGTTGCTCTAAACGGGAGCGATAAATACTAATTTCACCCGCGTAATTCACTAATGTATCCAGCAAATTAGAGCGAATTTTAACAAATTCTTGGGCTGACTTAGGTGCTTTAGCTTCAGCAGTCGGCTCTGCAACTTTTTTCGCAGCAACCTCTGGCTGGCTATCTGCTACCGCTTCTACAACGTCACTGTCAGCAGGTTCATCAACGCTAGATGCTTCATCAATATTGTCGTCATCGGTATCTTCTTCATCAGCCTCATCATTAGATTGAACAAAAGGCTCAAGTATCCTACCTGCCAATGCATCATCAATTAAATCAAGTAGCTCACCTGCTGGCTCTGGCTCTTTCTGTGCTTGAACAACTTGGAGCATCTTATCCAACTCGTCCACAGAACGATGCACCAAATTAATAATTTCATCATGTATGCTGACACTGCGATTACCAATGCCAGTCAATAATGATTCTAATGAGTGGCTCACATCACCAATCATGCCCAAGCCAGACAAGCGCGCACCACCTTTTAAAGTATGTAATGAACGCTGTAAATCGGCAATTAATGCGGAGTCCTCTGGCGCATTTGTCCATTGCTGTACGGTTTGCTCCATGACATCGACAATATCTCTACTCTCTTCTAGGAAGATTTCGATCAACTCTTCGTCCATTTCCTCTTCATCAACTTCCGCGACAGTAGCCACTTCAGGTGTGATGACTTCAGCAACAGGCTCAGGCACTATTTCAACGGGCGCAACGTCTTCAACCGCAGGAATAATTTCATCAGGCCCAGAGACTTCTACCTGCTCTATTTCAGGCACTACCTCATCGACAGGCGCGGGTTGTAATTCTGGTGTTTTAGACAAATCAACAGTCAATACAATTTCAGATACGTCATCCGCGTTATATTGGTTTTGATAAGCGTGAATGCGTACGATCATCGCTTCATGGTCTGGTAATACGGCATCAGGCTTGTTAATCGAGTCCATAAAGGTCTGAATCATTACCATGACATCATTCACTAAGGCGATAAAAACCGTATCTGCCTCAGCTTGCGTTTTGATCATGACTTTAATCAGCTTTTCTAAAGCGGCACTCACGACTGCAATTTGTGTCACGTTGGCCATGTGTGCACTGCCATGCAATGTATGCACAGAGCGAATCAAGCCTTCATCACACTGACAACCACCCGAATCTTCGCAGGCGGCTATAAAATCTTGTACTGCTTGTATATGCGTACTGCATTCGGTCGTAAAAATATCATGCAGTACATCGTCCATTTCAATGGCAGCATGAACAACTTCAGCCTCAGCAACCTCAGAGACAGGTTCAACTGTTTCTGTCTCAGCTACAGCAGCTACCGCAATTTCAGTTGGTGCCATTGCTGCAAGTTCTGATTCTCCACCCGGTTTACTGATAATTTCAGCTCGAGCACTAATCCCGATAACATCACACGTTGGCTGCGTGCCTTCTTCTTGGCATTGCACTAATTCAGGTAAAACAGTAACAACATCATCTAACACTAAAAACATTTGCGGACCAAGATCCACCGTGCCATCAATCACTCGGTTAAGCAGGTTTTCAACAGCCCATGCAAACTCACCAATCACTAACGCGCCCACTAAGCGGCCACTGCCTTTTAAGGTGTGAAATGAACGGCGAATAATTGAGAGTGACTCTTGGTCACGCTCATTTTTCCATTTAGGGTAGTGAACCTGGATATTTTCCAGTTCTTCTTTCGCCTCTTCCATGAAAATTTCGAGAATTTCTTCATCAATCTCTTCAAGTAAAGGGGCAGCATTACCGGGTGCTGGCGTAGGTGATGCGACAGGTGCAACACTGATCGTAGGCTCAGCTTTAATGTCTTCTAATTCGGGTTCTGGCTCAACCACCTCAGCAGGCTTTGGCTCTGCAATAACAGGTGTGGCTTCTACAACAGTATCAACGACAGGTTCAGGCTCAGCTTCAACACCTTTTGCTACTGGCGCGACAACAACAGGTGCCTCTACGGCGGCAATTGTTTGACCAATGGCTTCAAGGTTTTCCTGCATCACATTCAACATGAAGTTATCACTAAAGCGATAGTTATAAACACCTTCAATGTAATACTCGATCCCTGTTACAGAGTTTGCTAGGTGGTCTAATACCGCTTCATCTTGTGTTGTTTCATTTATTAAATATTGCTGGATAGCGGACATAACACCATCAACTAACACACTGGCTTGGTTTAGCTGCAGCATAGAAAATGCGCCAGAGATATTTCGAAATTTGTCAACAACACTCTCTATTGATGAGGCGTCAGACTGTGCATCTAAAAAGGCAACAATGCTCTCTTTACACAGTGAAATATCATTCGTCATTTCTTGCATAATGACATTTAAAACATCTTGATATTCGCCTTCAGGGACAACAAATTCTTCTTCATCAACTGTTTGAGGCAGCATTCCAGGTAACGTAGTACCCGTTGGATCAAAACGTTTTGCTTGCAGACCATCAATGGCAGATTCTATATAGAGTAAATCCCCTGCCATTTCCATGATGCGCTCTTCACTCACTGCACCACCATGATCTTTCAACATTTGTAGAACACTGACTTGATGAATCACTTTTTTACGTAACAAGCCCTGACCGAGCATACCTAAGGTATCACCCACTTTGCGTAACGGATCCATTAATTCAAGTAAGTCGCTCGCATCATCCATGCTGCTTCGCATGAACATATCTAACTTATCTTTAATCGCTAACAAGTCTTCTTTGATGGCCCCTGCCACTGACTTCATAATGTCAGCATTTGGCATTCCACCAGCAGCGCCTTGCATGGATTGCAGCTCGTCATCACTTGGTAAAGCTGCATCAAGCTGAAATTCTGTTTTAATTATTCCGCTTAAATCACTGTCATACTCAGATCCCGCCACATAGTAAAGCAGGTTTTTATACAGGTCTAAAACGGGCTTTTCGGCAAGTGATAATTCACCATGATCAATCAAGCGCTTAATTTGACGGTCTAATTGCCCCATCAATAATTTAACCGCAACACTAGATTCAACGCCTTCATTTGCGAGCGCTTCAACTAAGACTTTTGCAATCTGCCAAAGCTTCACAACAGGTTGTAGGCTAGAAGATTCCTCTAACTGACCAACCACTTTTTTTAATAACTCTAAACTATTGTCGGTATTCTGGTCTCTAAACCAACCTAGCAAACCTTTGTGATAAGCATGTCGAAGACGTTTTGCAATATCTGGTAGCTGTGGGTTTGCTGAAGCTTGAGATAATGCTTCAGGGGTAATCTCAATAGGAGATAGGTTAGGCGAAAAAAGCGCCCCCTCTGTGACTAAGTTAGTGCTTCTTGCTGCGCGTAAATCATTCACCAGTGGCAACATCGCCAAAGGCACATCTTTTTGTCCTGCCTCTAAACGAGCAAGGTATTCTGGCAATTGAATAACAGCGCCAGTCACCACTTCAATGGCTTCATCTCGTTTACTAATTTTATTATTGATCAGACCATGCAAGACCAGCTCAATCTCTTCTGCAACAAGTGCAGCACCATAGATCTCTGCAATTTGTAACGCACTATAGACTTGATGGATCCCATCTGCACACTTCTGCAGATCAGATACTTCATCTGATTCTTCAACATAATATTCCAGTGCTTTACCGGCATTCGTCAGGGTCTCTTCGAGAACTCCCTTAAGCCAGATTAGTGCACTGTAGTTGGCGTTATCACCCATGATAATCTCTCAAGCCTTATTATACTTAGATCGATGGTTTGCTTGTTATGCACTTTCTGGCAGTCTGAAACCCGCCACAGACTTCTGAAGGTCATCAGCCAAATCAGCTAAGTTTCCAATCGAGTCTGCCGTATGTAACGTGCCATCGGATGTTGTTTTAGTAAGATCCTGAATAACAGCCATTGTATCTGATACTTTCACCGCAGCGCCTGACTGCTGTTGAGTTGCATCTGAAATACGCTTAATGAGGTCAGCAATCTGAGAGGATACTGTTTCAATTTCTGACAGTGCCTCACCCGCTTCCTCAGCCAATTTAGCTCCCTCGACCACTCCAGAAGTACTGGTTTCCATCGAACGAACCGCTTCGTTAGTATCCGCTTGAATCGTTTTAACCAATGCTTCAATTTGTTTCGTTGCAGAACCAGTACGCTCCGCAAGTCTCTGAACCTCATCCGCAACAACCGCGAAACCACGACCGGCTTCACCCGCCATCGCAGCCTGCATCGCTGCATTCAACGCTAGGATGTTGGTTTGATCAGAAATGTCATCGATCAACTCAACGATGTCACCAATTTCTTGTGAAGACTCACCAAGACGTTTAATTCGTTTTGATGTTTCCTGAATCTGCTCTCTAATATTGTCCATACCATGAATCGTACTACGCACCTTGGCAGCACCACGCGTTGCCGCATCCATAGATTTTTGTGCAACTTCCTCAGATTCAACCGAATCATTCGAGACTTGTTCAATTGATCTTGCGATTGAACTAATAGATTCACCCACATTTTCGATCTGAACGGTTTGCTGCTCTGTTGCTTGAGTCAACTCACTCGCTGTCGAACGTGTTTCTTGAGCCGATGAAGTCACCTGGTCTGACGTCTTGTTAATGGTGGTTACCAAGACACGCAATGTTTCAATCGCGTTGTTAATCGCATCCGCGATTGCCCCCGTCACATCTTCTGTTACCGTGGCTTGAACGGTTAAGTCACCATCTGCAAGATATTCCATCTCATCCAATAAACGTAGAATCGCTTGTTGGTTTCGCTCGTTCATCTCTTTACTGTAACTTTCACGTCGTTTCGCATCGACCAGTAACTGGAAGCCCAAGACCACTAAGAGCATAACAGCAAGACCACCTAAAATACTAATGGTGGTAAAACCAAGCTTTAATGATTTACTGCCTACACCGATAGACAATCGACCTGGAGAACCTTTATAACCGGTTAACAAAGCAGAAATTGACGAATCTAAGTTATCACTCGCACCTGTCACTTGGCCTGCTGCACTTAACGCTTTAATCAATGCTTCTGAAGTATCAATAATTTGCTTTGCATTATGCTCAACCGTGGTAAATGACATCGCAACACTACGCAGTTTTTGTTGTGCGGCTGGATCTACCTGCTGGATACTTTCTTTAACTGTTCTGGTTTTGCCTCGGCGAGTGACTTCTCGTTCAAGCACCTTGCCACCTTTTGATAGCATTGCCTCTAACACTTTACCGAATAACACGGAGTGTTCTTTAAAGTCTTTAATCGCTTGCTCAACATCCCCACTACCACCAAACACTTTCGACACATCGTTTTCAATCCGCTGCGCTAACTGCAATTGACGAGAAGCAAAGTAAATTTGTTTATGATCGGCCTTCTTCTTAACCATAATACCGATGGTTGATTTAACTTGTTTCTCTAGTGCTCTCATGCCTTCGGTAATGGCTTTAACACTTTTGTCCACCTGTTGAATAGACTGCTTACCTTTTAAGATCTCATCAGCAAATATCCGTAATGAGTTCCAGTTCTCGGCAACCAAATCAAATTCATTTCTCACTTCTTTCGGGCTTTTTGGTAGTAATTTTGTATTACCATCAAGCTCGTTCATTAAGACAATGAATCGATCTCTTTTTTCGGAGAGTTGTTTAAATGCTTTCTCACTACCTCTTGATGCGGATAGTGCGTAGGTTGCGATCTGCTGGGCAAGTACCTGCATTTCACCAGCCCTACTGATATACCCTTTATCGGCCGTTTCCTTTTTAGAAACGTACAAAAAGGCCATCAACGCTGATAGAATTGCTGATAACAACAAAATAGAGAGTGTTGATATCAACTTATTCGATGCAAGCTTCTTAAAGCGATCTTTTGTACCACCTTTCATATTCTTATTCTCCTACGCAACCTGTTCGGCGGTTAAAACTACTTGTTTATTATCTTAAAATTTGGAAAAAGTTAGCATCCTCACTCAGCATTTTCATACTGAATACTCCCCACTGACCTTCATCCATTTCAAATTTTTCCGAGATAAATCGAGATATGTCGCCACTATAGTCACTCTGGGCAGCATCTGATTTGTTATCTTGTATAAACCGTTTCATTCCGTAAATTTCAGGTGCGAGCAATCCCGCTTGCACGCCACCCATGCCAATCCGCATAATTTTACTGCGGCGACCAATTTGCACTGGTTCAAGGCCTAGAAAACTTTGTAAATCAATCACAGGAAGTAATGTTCCACGAACATTTGCGATCCCATGAAACCAAGGCTTACTACTGGGTAGTTTTGTCACACTGGGATAATCCAATATTTCTTGAATTTCGCCCAATGGAGATAATATATGTTGATCTGCAATTCGATACCCCACACCAATCCAGCGCTTTTTCACCTCAATTTTTTGAGGTAAACCGGAAGCGTAGCGACGACAGCGCCGTTCTAGGTCTAATAAGTGTCTAAGTGGGAGGTTATTTGCCATAAGATAGCTTACTGCATGACCGATTTGATTCGGTCTAATAATTCTGTTTCTGAAACAGGCTTCACAAGATAAGCTTTAGCACCTTGTCGTAAACCCCAAACTTTATCCGTTTCTTGGTTTTTAGTCGTCACTATTATCACCGGTATGTTGGATGTTTCAGGGTCTCGGCTTAACCGCCTTGTTGCCTGGTAACCATTTAATCCTGGCATCACTACGTCCATAAGCACTAAATCAGGCTTTTCATTTTTGGCAACCTCAATCCCCTCTTCACCGTTTGGTGCAGATAAAGTTTGGTAGCCATTTTTTTCAAGAATAGTCTTTAACACATGCGTTTCTGTTGGTGAATCATCGACGATCAGCACACGAGTCATGTTATTTCTGCCTTTACTTTTTCCGAGCCCGAATAGTTTTCCAAAAAACCCAAATATTGCTTTCATATTGTCTCACATCCACTCGGGTCTAAATCCCAGCCCATATTCCTCAGTAACAATACTGTTACAACCTCACGGTATCGAATCACGGGTTACCGCTGGTATACCGTGAAATCGCCCCTAACAATTCATCTTTCGTGAATGGCTTAGTGAGATATTGTTCGGAGCCGACAATACGGCCTCGAGCACGATCAAATAGGCCATCTTTACTCGATAACATGATAACGGGAGTTTTCTTAAATTCTTGATTGTGTTTAATCAACGCACAAGTTTGATACCCGTCTAAACGAGGCATCATAATATCTAAGAAGATAATATCAGGATGATTATCTGCAATTTTCGCTAATGCTTCGAATCCGTCGGTCGCCGTAATAACGGTACAACCAGCTTTTTTCAGCAAAGTCTCAGCCGTTCGTCTAATGGTTTTACTATCATCAACAACCATTACTTTGACGTCGCCAAGATGATCTTCATTCGCTGCCACAGCGACTCCTCATCTAGAATTTAGTGTTCTCACCTTAGAAATGTAGTGCATGGAACTCGGTAACACAATGTTACCTGCCACAAAAGCACACAATACCTAACGGTTATCTTTAAAGATTAGTACTATCTTGCTGTTTTTTACAGACTAATCCACGAGTTTATTTATCACTTTTTAGCAAAGCCTTACCTACAGCCAGATTGCGCTCATTAGAACAAAAACCTGAGCACATATTAAAAAGTGATCATTTAGAAGCTCAGAAAGTACCACACCTTTCATTGACTTAGCAAAGAGCGGTTCAATTATGTTTAAATACATCTTAAGCGCCCGAAAATAAAGGTTTTCATAATGACAAAAAAACTGGCAGTGGTCATGGATCATATCTCGACCATCAAACCTTACAAAGACAGTACTTTTGCAATGCTTTTAGAAGCACAAACAAGAGGTTATGAACTGCACCATGTCACCATGGATCAATTGGCTTTCAGTGATAACCAAGCCATCGCCTTGAACCAAAAGCTCACAGTGACCGACAACCTTGACGACTGGTTTCAATTAGAGGCAGTCACAACAACGCCACTTACAGACTTTGATGTCATTTTAATGCGTAAAGATCCGCCGTTTGATATGGAATATATCTATGCCACTTACCTTTTAGAGCATGCCCAGCAACAAGGCACCGTCATTGTCAATCACCCGCAATCGCTCCGAGATGCCAATGAAAAAATGTACACTACCTGGTTTCCTGAGTGCTGCCCTCCTCTACTCATCAGTAGGCAAGCAAGCCAAATAAAAGCCTTTTTAGAGCAATACAAAGATACCGTCATTAAACCTTTAGGCGGCATGGGGGGAGAGTCTATTTTTCATTTGAAAGCTGGAGACGGCAATACCAATGTTATTTTAGAAACCCTCACAGAACACGGCAAGACCTTCGCTATGGTGCAAAAATTTGTGCCTGAAATTAGTGCCGGAGACAAACGAATATTGTTGATCAATGGCGAACCAATTCCTTATGCCTTAGCCCGAATTCCTGCTGATGGTGAATTCCGAGGCAATATTGCCGCCGGTGGTCGCGGTGTAGGTCAACCACTCACAGAACGTGATTATTGGATTTGCGAGCAGGTCGGCCCAACTCTAAAAGAAAAAGGGCTGATTTTTGTCGGCATTGATGTCATTGGAGATTATTTAACTGAAATTAACGTCACTAGCCCAACCTGTATTAGAGAGCTAGACAAACAGTTTGATCTCAATATCAGTGGTACTTTATTTAATGCCATTGAACACAGTTAAGCGCAGGTTTTATTTTTTATTACTGATTGGCGCCAACTTGTGCGCCTGTAGCCCCCCCCCTGAAAAAACCACCCTGCATGAGCAAATCATCGTTTTTGGTACTGTTGTTGATATCACCCTCGGCCAGGTGACTCAGCAACAAGCCCATCACGTTATGCAACAGATTCAACAACGCCTACAGTATTACCATGATGCCTGGCATGCTTGGCAGCCCAGCCAATTAACCGATCTCAACCGCGCGATTGCTACAGGCAAAAGCCGCACTGTTGCTCCTGAATTAATAGAATTACTGCAAATTAGCCAGGCTATTTCCAAACAAAGTGGGCATTTATTTAACCCTGCGATTGGCAAGCTCATCCGCTTATGGGGTTTTCAAAGACACGATGATGCCCCTTGGCAACCACCAAGCAGTGCACAGTTACAACCGTACTTAATAGCCCCACCCTTAATGCATGAGCTGCACATTGAGCAAGATCAAGTCAGTGCTAGCAACCCCAATATACAGCTCGACTTAGGTGCCATTGCCAAGGGTTATGTCATCGACAAAATCATCAAAATGATTCAACAACAAGACATCAACCATGCCATTGTCAATGCCGGTGGTGATTTAAAAACCATTGGAGACAACCAAGGTAAGCCCTGGAAAATTGGCATTCAGCACCCCAACAAAAAAGCCATCATCGGTGTGGTAGAAACAGCCGATGGAGAGAGTATTTTCACCTCAGGTAGTTACCAACGTTTTTTTACCTACCAAGGCAAAACGTATCACCACCTCATTGACCCACGAACCGCATACCCTAGCGAAAACATCGTCTCGGCCACCATCATCCACCCTAATGCCAGCATCGCCGATGCAAGCGCCACTGCATTTATGTTAAATGGTACTCAGAACTGGCAAGCCTTAGCGCGTAGTATGAAGATACAATATGTCTTATTACTGGATAAAGATGGCCATATCACAATGAGTAATGCGATGGCATCACGGCTAAAACTCAAAGCAGCTTTCAAAAAAAATGCTACAATAAAAGCGTTAACCCTAGACTGAATTAACCATAGGTTTTGCTCATGACCGCATCGGATCGCCTCGGTATCATGCTTTTTTTGGCCGCAGTTTTTCACGCAGCCATCCTCAGCATGACATTTTCTTTTCCTGACGAAGACAGTAAATCAGCCAAAGTATTACCGCCGCTGAAAATCATCCTCGTGCCTCAAAAAACCAAAGAAGAGATCGAGGATGCCGATTTTCTAGCCCAAGAAAACAACGAAGGTAGCGGCAATTCTGAGGAAAAACTAAGACCTCAAGACAAAGTCACTTCACCCACGGTTGCAACACAAGTCGGCACTGAAAAAGAAACCCGAGAAGCCGCTTCCCCACAAAAAGTAAAACCGCTGGAAAAAAACGTTTTGGTTCAAGACGAATCGGTGAACAAAATTCAACAGGTCGAAGAAAGCAAACCCACCGAGGTAGTTGAAGACATCACCGCCGACCAAATCATCACCCGTGCAGATGAAATGATGGAGCTCACCAATGAGCTTAGCTTCATCCAAGAAAACCAAGCGAAAAAGCCTAGAGTGACCCATATCACTAGTGCCAGAACAAAAGAATACAAGTTTGCGTCTTACATGGATGCATGGCGGAAAAAAGTGGTTCGTTTCGGCAAGCTTAATTACCCTATAAAACTCAGTGAAAAGAAGGTTTATGGCGAGACATTGCTTGCCATTTCAATTAATCCTGATGGCACAATCTACGACCTACAAGTGCACACTAGCTCTGGTAACAAGCTAGTCGACCAAGCTGCAATGGCACTCGTTCGCCGCGCATCGCCTTACGCAGCCTTACCTGAAGACATTTTAAAAGACACCGACGTACTTTCAATGGTACGCACGATCGTCTTTGAACAAGGTAATAAATTATCCTCTAAATAATGTGTTCGAGCGCCAGAACAGGTAACATAGACCGCTTAATGTCTATACCTAATCAATCCCCACCGTGCGCTTATGACAGATTCCGGCAGCTTAATGAACCACTTCTTGATTGCCATGCCCAATCTTGATGACCCCAATTTTTCTCGCAGCGTGGCTTATATCTGCGAGCATAGTGACCAAGGTGCCATGGGTATTGTGATTAACCGCCCCATGCCCACACTGCTTGGCGAAATCTTTTTGCACATGGACATCGAATCGCAAAATTGCACTCTCAATGAACAACCGATTTTTGAGGGTGGCCCTATTCAGCCCGAGCGTGGTTTTGTGCTACATAAACCTGCAGGAGAATGGGAGTCTTCAATCAACATTACCAATGGCCTAGCGGTTGCCACCTCAACGGATATCCTAGAAGCCATCGCCAACAACAAAGGCCCAAAGCAAGCACTGATTGCTTTAGGTTATGCGGGCTGGGAGTCCGGTCAGTTAGAAGATGAAATCCTCAATAATGCCTGGCTACACGGCCCAGCATCGACTGACATTTTATTCAATACCCCTAGCGAAAAACGCTGGGAAGCGGCCGCTGCCTTAATTGGCATAGACGTCAACTTGTTGACCCACCAGCCAGGTCACGGCTAACAATGGTTAGCACCATATTGGGATTTGATTTTGGCAGCAAAAAAATTGGCGTGGCTGTTGGCCAATCCCTGACCCAAACAGCCTCCGGCCTAGAAACCATTCAATTCGTTAACAAAAAACCGGACTGGACACGCATTGAAAAACTCATTAAAGAATGGCAACCAGATACCTTATTAGTCGGCATTCCCTACAATATGGATGGCACCGAGCAACCCATCAGTAAAAAAGCCCGTGCCTTTGCCCAGCAGCTTCAAGAACGATTTTCTTTGGATGTTCAAGGGGTTGACGAGAGGCTGTCAACAAGGGCATCCTGGCAATTACTGTCAGAACACAGTACAAATTCTTATCAGAAAAAAAGAAAACACATTGACCAAGTTTGTGCCACGCTTATTATCGAAACTTGGTTTTCGTCATACTGACAGGCTTCGCCCATCACATTAAATAATAACGAGACATCACATGGCAGACACACCTAACGTCGACTCTCTCATCAATACACTCGGCCAACAACTAAGCACCTACTTAAGTGCTCAAAACATCACCAACCCGCTGATGATTGGCATTCACACAGGCGGCGCCTGGGTTGCCGAAAAATTACACAACCAATTACAATTGTCTCAGCCATTGGGTACGCTCAACATCTCATTTTACCGCGATGACTTTACCAGCATTGGCCTACACCCTCAGGTTAAACCTTCCGAGCTCCCTGCAAGCGTTGAGAACCAAGACATTATCCTCGTTGATGACGTTCTGCATACAGGCCGCACCATTCGCGCCGCCCTCAATGAAGTCTTTGATTACGGCAGACCACAGTCGGTCACATTGGCTGTACTCATTGAGCGAGACCATCGCGAACTGCCCATTTGCGCTCAAGTTGTCGGCCAAAGGTTGACATTAAACCCAGGTGAAAATATTAAGTTAACCCAGCAAAATAACCAGTTACGCTTAGTCACCTTAAAAAGAGCATAGTCAAGCTGGCATGGCCTAGGTATAATCGCCGGAATTGATCAGTCAGGAATATCTCATGGAGCGCTCAGCCCTCTTCCAGCGACAGCTACAACTCACCCCCAATGGTCAACTCAGACATTTTCTAGACGTTGAAGGCCTACCCAAAACCCTGCTCACGCAAATATTAGATACCGCCGAGTCTTTTTCTAGTGTTGCCAATCAAAACGTTAAAAAAGTCCCCATCCTTCGCGGTAAGACCATCATTAATTTGTTTTTTGAAGCCAGTACCCGAACACGCACCACCTTTGAACTCGCTGCAAAAAGACTCTCGGCAGACGTGCTAAACATGAACATCAGCACCTCCGCTACGAAAAAAGGGGAGTCCTTACTCGACACCTTGCACAACCTTGAGGCCATGCATTGCGACATGTTTGTGGTACGCCACGCCATGAGTGGCGCGGCCCATTTTTTTGCTCAACACGTCGCCCCGCACATTAGCGTATTGAATGCAGGTGACGGCCAACATGCACACCCAACCCAAGCCATGCTCGACGCTTTCACCATTCGCCAAGTCAAAGGCAGCTTTGACGGTTTGACCATCGCCATCGTTGGAGACATCTACCACTCCCGTGTTGCCCGCTCTCAAATTCATGCGTTTAAAACCTTAGGTGCCAAAGAGGTTCGTGTGGTTGGCCCGAGAACACTCATCCCCCAACACATAGCGTCATTAGGCGTCACAGCCTTCCACCAGCTTGAACCCGGCATTGCAGATGCCGATGTCGTCATCATGCTCCGCCTACAAAAAGAGCGCATGAGCAGTGCCTTGCTCCCCAGTGAAGAAGAGTATTTCCGCTTATACGGCCTCACGATGGATAAATTAAAGGCGGCCAAACCCAATGTGACCGTCATGCACCCTGGCCCAATCAACCGGGGCGTTGAAATGGACTCAGAAGTCGCTGATGGCGCTCACTCCGTTATCTTGCAACAAGTGACCAATGGCATTGCCGTACGCATGGCCGTCATGTCACTCGCGATGCAGTCCGGCCAATCACCAGAGCTTAAGGGGTAACGTATGCCAGTGAATTACAGTATCCGCAATGGCCGAGTGATAGACCCTGCCAACGACATCGACCGAATTACCGATTTATACATCGCCGATGGTAAAATGTTAGCGATTGACCAAGAACCACCGGGTTTTGAAGCAGACCTCGTGATTGACGCAAAAGATAAATTAGTTTGCCCTGGTTTTGTTGACTTATGGGGCCGCCTACAAGAACCCAGACTGCATGACAAAACCACCCTTAGCAGTGAAATACAGGCGGCTGTTAGCACCGGTATTACCACGATTTGCTCTCCACCTGATCGCGCCCCCATTACCGATACACCTGCCGTTGTTGAAGTCATCCAACGCTGCGCTGAAGAAAGCCACAAAGTTCAAATTCTCCCCATTGGCGCCCTCACCAAAAAATTGGAAGGCCAACAGATTTCTGAAATGGCGGCACTTAAAGCCTCTGGCTGTCGCGTACTGAGTAATGCCCGCCTGCCGATTACCAACACATTGGTACTCAGGCGCGCGATGGAATACGCCGCCAGTCATGACCTCACCTTATTTCTACACCCAGAAGACCATTGGTTAGCCAATGAGGGCGTTATGCATGAAGGTGAAGTCAGCACCCGATTAGGTTTGCCTGGCATCCCTGATGCCGCTGAATGCATTGCGGTTGCTAGAGACTTAGCCTTAGTAGACCAAACCGGGGTCAAAGCACACTTTTGCCATATCAGTAGCCACAAATCACTCAAGCTCATCATGGACGCTCAAAGCCGCGGCATGCCCATCACTGCCAGTGTGACGCTGAATCATTGCTTTTTAACCGATGTGGATTGCGTTGAGTTCAATAGTAATTGTCATGTTCAACCCCCTTTTAGAACCAAACTAGACCGGGATGCGCTACGTGAAGCACTACTCTCCGGCGTGATTCAAGCCATTAGCTCAGACCACCATCCAATGGCCGAAGATGAAAAAGCCGTTCCATTTCAAGCCTCAACCCCAGGTGTTTCCACTTACGATGGCTTTTTGCCACTGCTGTTAACCTTAGCGGAAGGTTCTGCAAAAAATTTAAGACAAGTCATTGCGGCTGTCACGTGCAACCCTGCCAAAATATTGAATTTAAAGACCGGTTCATTAAGCCTAGGTATGGATGCCAACCTCAACATTATCAACCCTAACCGTCAGTGGACACTGAGCCACGAAACGGCCGTCAGCAAAGGGCTTAATAATCCACATTTGTCGCAATCAATGACGGGCCAAATTGACTACACCTTGTTTCAAGGTCGCATCGTTTTTTCGAGGAAACCTTCATGAGTACACAACCGAGCATTTTTGTTGAACAAGCCGAAATTTTAGAACATAAAGCATTCGAAGGTGACCAGTGGATCATGCGCGTACAAGCACCTAAATGTGCCGCAGCCACCCTGCCAGGGCAATTTGCCCACATTACCTGTCACCCTCTGCGCCTCATGCGCCGGCCCATTTCCATTATGCGAACCAGCCCGAAACAAGGCTGGGTCGATTTTCTTTATAAAGTGGTCGGTGAAGGTACTGAGCTATTAAGCGCGCAAGTGGTTGGGGAATCGGTCAGCCTCATTGCCCCGATTGGCAAACCCTTTACCCTCTCAGAAAACACCAAACACCACCTGCTCATTGGCGGTGGCGTGGGCATGCCACCGATGGTCGCCATTGCTGACGCACTGCAACAACAAGGCCGAGCCAAGCAAACATTTGCCCTGCTCGGTTCAGAAGTACCGTTCCCGTTCAACCCACAACCCTCTACCTTTATGATCAACGGCATTCCAGATGGCGTAATTGCCACCATGCCATTAATGGAAGATTGGAGGATCGCTTGCCGATTAGCCAGCTTGCAAGCATTTGCAGGGTGTTTTCAAGGCTATATCACCGAACTTGCCAGCCTTTGGTTAGAACAGCTGAGCGATGAAGATCGTAAACAAACCATGATTTATAGCTGTGGCCCTACTCCCATGTTAGAAGCCGTTGCCAAAGTCAGCGCTCAATATCATGTTGCCGCACAACTCTCCTTAGAGGAACACATGGCTTGTGCTGTAGGCGGTTGTGCCGGTTGCACCCAGCCGATTACCGAAGAAGGGGTCACTGCAATGAAACGAGTGTGTGTTGATGGCCCTGTGTTTTCAGCTCAAGCAGTTTACCCAGAACTCTTTACAGCTTAACTTTAACACAGTGCATTATTGTCCTGTTGCAGCTTGCTTGCCGTAACGGGTATAAAATGTATTTTGAAAAAGGCCATTAGGGTCAACCCTGTTTTTTTGATCAAAAAATTCACGGCCCATAGGATAAGCCTTCGAGAACTGTTCATCGGTTGCATGCAACCGATAGGGCAAATAATATCGGCCACCATGCATGATTGCGGCATCAATGAGAGACTGCGTTAATCGCTTCATTTTCATCTCACCCTGCGAAGAGTTGTCTTGTGAAAAGAGCATCACAAAAGCCATCATTGGCTCATGTGCATAACGCAAAAAAGTGTCATGATCTTCATTCACCGCTCGCACAGTCACATTGAGCAAATCCCCCTTTTGCTGAGGAATAATTTTTTGTAAAGCAAGAATGAAATCGTTTGCACGATCTTTAGGGACAAAATATTCATGTAAAATATCACGCGTTGCCGCTTGGCGATTTTCAAACACCTCTACGCCTTCGTTTAATAATTGATTCCGAGAAAAAATATCACCACTTAACAACCTTTGTATCTTCGTTTCAGCGAACCAACGCAATGATTTTCCATAAGCACTCTCTACAGAGCCTCGAAATATGGCTCTCTTTAAACCCGTTAATCCTGGCTTTGTTAACGCGGGCACATCACCAGCAACTTGCTCAAAAACATTGATGATCATCATTTGTAGAAATTCATCAGGTGCAACATTCATTCGAGCAAAAACCATTTGCACCCTCCCGTTGTCATCGGCATGCTGCTTAAGCTCTACTAACAAATCAGTACTGGGCACAATATATTGCGTCATTTGAAGCCTTTGGTTGGCGACAACGCGTAGTTCAACGTCCAATATAATACCAAACAGCCCATAGCCACCTAACGCCAAAGAAAATAATGCTTCATTCTCAGTACGGCTACACCGAACAATCTCCCCATCTGACATCATTAAGCGGAAAGATTGAACACTTGAAGCCACCGGAGGTTGCCCATACTGCCAGCCATGGGCATTCACACTCAATGTACCACCCACACTAAATGAATGGTTCGACTGCATAATACTCACGGAAAAACCCTGCTTATCTAAAAAAGCGATCACCTCTTTCCACAATGCACCCGCTTGTACAGTCAAAAGTTTTGCCTCAGAGTCTAATGTCATTTTATTCCAAGGCAACATATCAACCACGATCCCTCCAGGGTGTAGTGTATGCCCACCCATGCTGTGGCGAGCACCTGCTATCGCAATTTTTCCCCCCTCTTTTTGTGCTTTCAAGATCAGTTGTCGTAACTGTTGCTCTGGGCTTTCAGCATGAACGGGCAGAATCCAGGTTTCAGCAACCTGAGTCATGTTTAATCGACTCACATCATCTGCATATCCAAGAGGCACAGGTTTACGCTCATCTTGATCATCGGTGAGTAACAGATGTATTCCCGGCTTGAGCAAAAAGAAGAAAAGACATGCGCCAAAAATGGCTAACAAGAGGAATGTATTGATCTTAAATTTCAAAATATCACGCTTAACCCATGATAACCAAAAACAACAATTAAAGACTTTCCGGCCGCGCGATCCCATAACCTTGCGCGTAATCCACACCAATTTCGCGCAACTTCTCTAAAATCTCATCATTTTCGACAAACTCTGCAATGGTTTTTTTACCCATCACATGGCCAATCTCATTAATGGATTTGACCATCGCATAATCGATTGGGTCATTGACGATGTTTTTTACAAATGACCCATCAATTTTCAAATAATCCACGGGAAGTTGTTTGAGATAAGCATACGATGACAAACCGCTGCCAAAATCATCTAACGCAAACAAACAACCGTGATCATGTAATAAGCTGATAAAGTCAATCGCCGACTCCATGTTTGATATGGCCGCAGTTTCCGTAATCTCAAAACAGATACTGTGAGGCGCTATTTGGTAACGCTCAAACGCGTCAATCAAGAAGGCAATAAACTGCTCATCGCCTACTGTTGCCCCAGAAAGATTAACAGAACATAAAATGTTACCTGAATACTGAAGTTTATTGTCATTCAGCCATTCAAATAATGCTGTTACAACGCACATATCGATATTATTGATCAAATTATATCGCTCTGCGGCGGGCAAAAAAGCACCAGGAGGAATGATGCCACCCGTTGGCTCTTTCATTCTCACTAACACTTCAAAATGCTGCGTATGATCTTTTTCATCCACAGTTATTGGGACAATATCTTGTTTGTAAATCACAAATAAATCGTCGTCGACGGCCTCATTGATTCTTGAGACCCAGTTCATCTCACCTTGCCGAGCCAACAATGTTTCATCTGAATCATCATGAACGTGTACCCGATTTCGACCAAAATCTTTTGCTGCATAGCAAGCAGAGTCCGCCAAACTCAGTACAGCAGTAGACGAGGTACAATGCTCATTTACTTGCACCAAACCAATACTGACACCAATGGTAAAGGTCTTTTCTTCCCAGCCAAAGCGAAAATTTTGTACCGATGAAATAATTTCATTTGCAACTCGCTCACCGGCATTTAGGCCACATTTTTTAACAAGTAAACCAAACTCATCACCACCTAATCGCGCGAGAATATCATCTTCTCTAATCAACCCCGAAAGACGACTACTAATTTGCCTAAGCAATTCATCCCCAGCATTATGGCCACACGTATCATTAACTACTTTAAATTGATCTAAATCCAAATACAGCATGATATGACTATGATGCGATTTCAACGCGCACGCTAAAGCTTGTTCAAACTCAGCCCGATTAATCAACCCCGTTAAGGCATCATGTTTGGCCTGATATTGAATTTGATCACTCCAGGACACCTCATCACTTAAATCTTTAATCGAACACATATACAAATCAAAATTGGCCACACCCTCTTCGCGAGTAAAGGATATTGCATCTTGATCTTCAAAAATAATGGAATCATGTTGCCGAGTTGTCACCGCACTCATAGAAATATGTAGAGGGACTGTTTTTCCTGAATGCCGAACCCCCATAACGGGTTGTTGACAGCGCTTGTTATTCGAGGAAGCCAGCAAATAATCGACTATAGTGCCAGAATAAGCGTCGGGGCACTCAAATAAGTCATCAATCGATTGACCCACTTTATCCGTTTCGAGGCACCCAAATATTTTTTCTGCTGCAGGATTAAAACTTTTAACCAATCCATTTGAGTCCAGCACAATAATACTATCAGGCGCATTATGAAGTAATGCTTCGCTTAAGCTTTGGTTATGAATCAGTTGATGGGAAATACGAAGGCTTTGCTGTAATGAGTGCTCAAGCCGGTCTCTTTCTTCAACCAAAAGATTCACTTGAGTCAACAAATCTAAAGGCAACGCAGGTTCGAGTTGGCTCAAAAGGCATCCTTGTCTGAACGGTTTAAGAGAGATTAAGAGATATAAGGAACAGCGATTGAGCTAAGCAATATCAAGGCTAGAAAGAAGAAGCCCCACTTCAATGGCGCAATACCTCGTTTCACCGCTTCTTGTGCTGCCTCATAGGCATGATCTTCAGCAATGGCACTGGCTTCGTCAATAATAGCGTGAATTTCAGGTTTTAAGCCTTCAACAATAGACTGCCTAGATTGCTCCGACATCACTTCTGAGTTCATTCGTTGATCAACCCATTTTTGGACTTGCTGTGGCAAGGTCTTCATTTTGGCTTGTATTATATTCACCGAAATTTGTTCTACAGCTTCTGGCAAGGTCTTTTTAGCTGTTTCATTGGTAATTTCTTTAGCGGTACTAGAGGCTACATTCATCGCAGTCGTACGCGCAATATCATTTGCTGTATTTTTCGCAATGTCTTTGACAAACTGCTCGGTCAGTTGCCGCACCAATTGCTCCACTTGGGCGGTCAGCTCACCAGTGCCTGCGCCAGTCGATTGAGTGACCGCAGGTTTAGCAGCAACAACAGGTGGTGGCGCTGGCGCAACAGGTGCAGCCACAGGTTCAACCACTTTTGGCGCTTCAACCACTGGTGCTGCAACGGGTTCAGGAACCGGTGCTTCAACCACTGGCTGAGCTGCCACAGTATCTCTCACTTCACTTAATACATCTTCAAGCTGTTCTTTAATTGGCGGTTTACTAATCAGCGCGATTGCACCATGCATAATCGCCGCTGACCGGTCTTCATCAGACTCATTCGAACTACACATCACAATGCGTATTTCCTGAGTATCTGGATTTTTTGAAATTTCTTCTGTCGCTTTCAAGCCACCAATACCTGGCATCATCATGTCCATAAACACAACATGAGGTTTGTTAGCCGCATCGACTTTGGCAAGATACTCAAGCGCACCTTCACCAGATTCTGCAAACTCTATCGATAGCCCAATACTCGCCAAGCTTCTTTTTAAAGCAATTCTTGCAGTTTTTGAATCGTCAACAACCAACGCTCTAAGAGACATGTAGTTTTATTCCTTTAGGATTAGAAATTACGCCAATCATCTTCTGTTTCTTCAAGTTCGACATTGGATAACACACCACTGTCAATACCGCCTGATTTATCACCCAATTTAATCATGAGTCGAACTTCGTTCGCGGAATCCGCATGTAATATCGCTTCATCAAACGAAATCATTTCTTCGCTGTAAAGTCGGTACAACGCTTGGTCAAAGGTTTGCATCCCCTGCTCTGCGCCACGCTTCATCGCCTCTTTAATTTTGTGGATCTCCCCTTTCAGGATGTAATCTGCAATCAAAGGCGTATTTAATAAAACTTCAACAGCAACATGACGACCTTGGCCATCTTTTCTTCTCACCAATTGTTGCGCGACAATCGCACGTAAGTTCAAAGATAAATCCATGAACAATTGATCCCGGCGATCTTCTGGGAAAAAGTTAATAATCCGATCCACTGCCTGGTTCGCGCTGTTTGCATGAAGGGTTGTCAGTACTAAGTGGCCTGTTTCCGCAAACGCAATCGCATGCTCCATGGTTTCACGCGTCCGAATCTCACCAATCATGATGACATCGGGTGCTTGTCTTAACGTATTCTTGAGTGCCACATCGTATGAGTCCGTATCGATCCCAACTTCACGCTGAGTCACGATGCATTGCTCATGGTTATGAATAAATTCAATGGGGTCTTCCACACTGATAATGTGGCCCGCACTGTTTTTGTTTCGATGGCCAATGAGTGAGGCTAGGGATGTGGATTTACCTGAACCGGTTGCCCCAACAAAAATACACAAACCCCGTTTGGTCATGGCCAGGTTGTGGACAATTTTAGGCAAGTTCAGTGAATCAATATCCGGGATATTGGTTTCAATACGCCGTAATACCACGCCCACTGCATCACGCTGTACAAACGCACTACAACGGAAACGACCAATTTTGGAGGCACTGATCGCAAAGTTACATTCTTTGGTTCGCTCGAATTCTTCCTTCTGCTGCGATGTCATGATGCCAAAAACTAAGTCCCGAGACTGAGTCATGGTCAATGGTGTTTTCGACACCGGCATCATTCGGCCATTCACTTTCATACTCGGGGCAATACCCGTGGTAATAAATAAATCCGAAGCCCCTTTCGAGACCATCAATTTAAGCAGCGAGTTGAATTCCATATTTAATTACCTTGTAAGCTAGCCTTACATGAACAACGTTTTGTCTGTGGCTTTGGCTTTGGCATCTGAAATACCAATCACACCTTGCGCCAACATATCTTTAAGGCACTGGTCCATGGTCTGCATGCCAATTTTTTGCCCGGTTTGAATCGATGAATACATCTGTGCGACTTTGTCTTCACGGATTAAGTTCCGTATTGCAGGGGTGCCAATCATAATTTCATGACCTGCAATTCGCCCGCCACCGATTCGTTTCAATAATGTTTGTGAAATAACCGCTCTTAATGATTCTGATAACATCGATCGAACCATGGCTTTTTCTGCCGCTGGAAATACATCGATAATCCGGTCAATGGTTTTTGCAGCGGAACTGGTGTGCAAGGTACCAAAGACCAAATGACCCGTTTCTGCTGCGGTTAAGGCTAAGCGAATGGTTTCTAAATCTCGTAATTCCCCCACCAGAATGATATCCGGATCTTCACGTAAGGCTGAACGTAGTGCTTCTGCAAAGCCAAGGGTGTCGCGGTGTACTTCCCGCTGGTTAATCAGACATTTTTTACTTTCGTGAACAAATTCTATCGGATCTTCAATCGTGAGAATGTGCTCATAATTTTTGTCATTGACGTAATCAATCATCGCAGCCAAGGTGGTGGATTTACCAGAACCGGTTGGCCCTGTGACCAGAATCAGACCCCTTGCCACTTCAACAATGTCTTTAAAGGATTCAGGGCAGCCTAAATCTTCAAGCGATAAGATCTTAGAGGGAATGGTTCGAAACACCCCTGCCGCACCTCGGTCTTGGTTAAATGCATTCACACGAAAACGAGCAAGACCTGGGATTTCAAACGAAAAATCTGTTTCAAAAAACTCTTCAAAATCTTTTCGCTGCTTGTCATTCATAATGTCATAGAGCAAACTATGTACTTGCTTATGATCTAGCTCAGGTACGTTAATTCGACGCATGTCGCCATCAACCCGTATCATCGGTGGAAGGCCAGCTGACAAATGTAAGTCAGATGCGTTATTTTTAACCCCAAAGGCAAGTAGTTCTGCAATATCCATTAAACGTAAAACCCCAATCTAGAATAAGTTAAGTCACCAGACTTCACAGAAAGTATAGACAAATACCATGCAAAGCATAGACATTTCCTCTACCTACCACGACATCCTCAGCCAAATTCGTACTGCTGAAGCCACATACGGCCGTTTACCTAATTCTGTCCAACTACTGGCCGTGAGTAAGAAACAACCCATTGAAAAAATTCGCCAACTGGCTGACTGTGGGCATCACGCTTTTGGCGAGAGTTATGTGCAAGAGGCCATTGAGAAAATCAACCAACTCTCAGATCGGTCATTAACTTGGCATTTTATTGGCCCTATTCAATCGAATAAAACCAAATTAATTGCAGAGCACTTCTCATGGGTTCACAGTGTTGACCGCTTAAAAATAGCCCAGCGGTTAAATCAGCAACGACCTGAGAGTCTACCGAGACTCAACATTTGCATACAAGTGAATGTTAGCCTCGAACCGACGAAGTCGGGGTTTTTACCGGATGAGCTGTTACCTGCGGTTGAAAAAATCCGCCAGTTACCACATTTAGTGATTCGTGGGCTCATGGTTATTCCGGCACCGGCAGAACAATTTGTGGTGCAGCGCCAGCAATTTAAACACGCACACGACCTGTTAAAGCAACTGCAAACAATCGTCCCTGATGCCGATACCTTATCCATGGGAATGTCTGCAGACCTAGAAGCGGCCATTGCTGAACACAGCACGTGTGTCCGCATTGGCACAGCCCTGTTTGGGCACAGGTGAAAACCCCATCTGACTATGCCATAATCGAGAAATTCCCCTTCAAGGACGATCTAAGCCCGCATGGAAACCACTAAAATCACCTTCATTGGTGCTGGCAACATGGCCAGTAGCATCATTGGCGGACTCATCCAACACGGATGGCTCAATCAAAATATTGTTGTCGCTGATTGCGATCAAAACAAACTCGAACAAATGCATCAACAATACCAAGTACAAACCAACGCCAATAACCGTGAAGCGGTTGCCAATGCCCATGTCATTATTTTGGCCGTGAAACCCCAATTCATGCGGTCTGTCACGGAAGAAATTACAGACCAAGTACAACAGAATCAGCCTTTAATTATCTCCATCGCAGCCGGTATTCAAACAGGCCACATCCAAAATTGGTTGGGGGACTGCAGCATCATCCGCACAATGCCCAACACCCCCGCACTCGTGCAAACAGGTGCAACCGGTTTGTATGCCAATGCGGCTGTCACTGACACTCAAAAGCAAATCGCTGACACCATATTAGGGGCTGTCGGTATGACCGCTTGGGTTGACTCAGAAAGTGATTTAGATTTAGTCACCGCCTTATCCGGTAGCGGCCCTGCTTACTTCTTTTTATTTATGGAGGCCATGGAAAATGCGGCACAAGCACTGGGCTTAAACCCAGACGTTGCACACCAGCTCACGCTACAAACAGCTTTAGGCTCGGCCAAAATGGCCGCAACCTCAGATAACGACTTACCGATTCTACGAAAGAATGTGACCTCCCCTGGCGGCACCACAGAAAAAGCCATTTTATCTTTTGAAAACAGCCAATTGAGACAAACAGTACATACTGCAGTAGAAGCGGCTTTCAACCGTTCCATCGAATTATCGCAACAATTTGGAGATGAAAAGTGAGTGATCCGTTAGAACAGGCGTTAATCTTCATACTACAAGTGCCCTTTAACGTCCTCATCGTGGTCGTGATGTTTAGACTCATGCTGCAATATACCAAAGCGGATTTTTATAACCCTATTTCTCAATTTACAGTCAAGCTCACATCCCCCATTTTAGTGCCGATGCGCCGAGTCATCCCATCGATTGGTAGCATTGATACCGCCTCATTTGTATTACTGTTTATATTACAGTTAGTCCTGTTAATTTTGGTCACTGCGATAAAGGGCGTTTCTGTAGGGACACTATTAATGTTGGTCAGTACCCTCGCGAGCCTAGTGGACTTAATGCTAACCGTGTATTGGTTTGCCATTCTCGTCGTCATCATCGCCAGCTGGTTAAGCCCTGGAAACTACAACCCGATTTTGTCTGTATTAGACAGTGTGACCCAGCCCATTCTTAAACCTTTCAGAAGAGTGCCCCCGATTGCAGGTATGGACTTCTCACCAATGCTGGCCATGATGGCCATCATCGTCACCCAAATACTATTGATTCCGCTCATCATGAGTTTGGCAGGCCCCATCTCAAAACCACTGCTTTGAGTTTTTTTCACTGGGATGGCGATCAATTATTCATTCACTTGAAAGCCATCCCAAGCGCACGCAAAACAGAGGTAACCGACATCATTAGCGAGCAAAGTCAATGCCCCACCGGTGGACGGCAAAGCCAACCAAGCCATCATTGCCTACCTTGCGACGCAGTTCGCCACCCCCCAAAAACAAATCACAATCACAAAAGGGGAAATCAGCCCGCAAAAAACCGTCTGCATTGACTGCCCTAAAAATATTCCTAAGTGGTGTCAAAACTCGTAAATAGACTACACTGAGTCTATCAGTTTATCTTTTTCCGCCGGAAATTTACCATGCAATACGTTGATTTTAAAGAACAATTAAATAGCTACAATGACTGGAAAAAAGGCCTCGCAGCCAATATTCTCAAATTTAAAGCGTGGTTACACGAGCGAAAAATCGCCACTGACGAAACCGATAGTCGCATAGAGCACACGTTAAAAGTCATTCGGGAAGATAAACTGACCATTGCCTTCGTTGCAGAGTTTTCCCGGGGTAAATCTGAACTCATCAACGCCATATTTTTTGCTGATTTTGGGCGCCGCCTTCTACCCTCTTCTGCGGGTAGAACCACGATGTGTCCTACTGAAATTTTTTATGATAATGAGCAAGACAGTGCCTATATTCAATTACTCCCAATTGACACCCGTAATACCGATACCACCATTTTGGAGTACCGAAACAGACCAGAAGCTTGGCACCGAATTGATTTAGACTTAGACAACCCTGAACAAATGCAAGAAGCCTTAAAAGAAGTCGTTCAGGTCAAACGCGTTTCCATTGATGAAGCCAAAAAGCTGGGACTTTATGATGATGAAATGCTCAATGAGCTAAACAACGACAAACAAGGTGGCAAAGCCTCTTTTGCTGAAATCCCTTGCTGGCGCCATGCCTTAATATCTTTCCCTCACCCCTTACTCAAACAAGGCGTGACCATTTTAGACACACCCGGGCTTAACGCACTAGGGTCAGAGCCTGAACTGACCATCAATATGTTGCCAAATGCCCAAGCTATTCTGTTTTTACTCTCGGCAGATACCGGTGTGACTCGTAGTGATTTAGAGATTTGGAAACACCATATTAATGTCCATACCAATGGTTTAATGGTGGTGTTGAACAAAATTGACTCATTGTGGGATGAGTTACATGACTCGGCAACCATTCAGGCCACCATCAACGAACAATGCCAAAATACAGCCTCTATTCTTAACATTGACTCGAAAAAAGTGTTTCCGATTTCAGCTCAAAAAGGTTTAATTGCCAAAGTCAAAAACGATGAGGAATTACTCGAAAAAAGTAACTTACTGAGTTTAGAGCAGTATTTATCTGAAGACTTGTTAGACAACAAACAAGCCATCATCATGGACACCATTAACCATGAAATAGGCCATTTGTTAAATAACACCAAAAAAATGTTAGAGCACCGCTCTGGCAACATAAAAAAGCAGAAGACTGAGCTTGGTAATTTAGAGCACAAAAACCAAGACGTGGTCATTAAGCTCATGCAAAAAACACGTGAAGAACAAACCATCTACATGAAAAATGTAGAGAACTTCCAAGCCAGTCAAAAAATCTTAGAACAACATGGCCGCAACTTAATGGATGCCTTAAGCCTCACCGCTTTTGATATGCATGTGGCGCGTGGCACCGCTGAAATGGAAAACCGTTGGACCACCTTTGGCCTAAAATCTGCGATGGAAGATTTATTTCAAGGCATTGAAACCGCCGTGTTAGAAATTAATAGCCGAGCAGATCAAACCCGAAAGTTGGTGAGCTCCACCTACCGTAAATTTCGCCAGGAATACGGCATGACAGCAGTCCCTCCTCGAATGTTTTCGACTAATGATTTTCACACCGAATTTGAATTATTACAACGCGAAGCCGAAGCCTTTCGAAACAACCCAACACTCTTGGTGACTGAATCAGGCTTTGTGATTAAGAAGTTTTTAAACCTCTTGGTCAAAAGAGCTCGTGATATTTTCGAGAAAAATCAAAAGCGTGCATTGCCTTGGACAAAAACAGCGTTGAACCCTCTCAAAGTACAGCTTAAAGATTACAAACAACACATGGAAAGCCGCTTAGAAACCTTGCGTAAAATGACCAAATCGAAAGATCATTTACAACAAAAAATAGCGGAGCTTGAAAAACACGACGCCATTCTTGAAAAACATTTAAATTCTTTGTTAGCATTAGACAATGCGATCCACCAAGATATTCCAGGCCTTCATGCCGACGCGTAAACGCGTCTTACTTGTGGCCTTATTAAGCAGCCTATTTGTTGGTTGCACCTCATTTGTGAACAAAGCGACCTTTCATCCAAGCCCGGGTGAAAGTTATGACCTTGCTGATTTTGATACCGACATTCAACGTGTCACCTTAAAAACGGCAGACCACGTTAATATCTCCAGTTACTTCTTACCCAACCCCAAGGCTAACAAAGCCTTACTGCTATTTCATGGCAATGCTGGGAATGCATCTGACCGACTGCCTGAAGCTGAAGTGTTTCATTCTTATGGCTTGAATGTCCTGTTAATGGACTATCGAGGTTATGGTTTAAGTGAAGGCAGCCCGTCAGAGGGTGGTATTTATAAAGATGCTGCTGCAGGGCTCGCTTACTTACAAGCCCAAGGGTTTCGTACCGAGGAGATCTTCCTCTACGGCCGTTCTTTAGGAACCACCGTCGCTGTCGAACTCGCCCAGTATCACCCTTATGCAGGGCTTATTCTGCTGTCACCATTATCATCAGGTAAAAACGTGGCCAAGTACCGAGGCATAAGCTGGTTAATTCCTTTCCAAAACCCGTTTAATTCGTTAGAAAAAATCCCTAAAAATACGGCACCTCTATTGTTGGTACATGGCGAACAAGACCGCGTATTACCCATTAACATGGGCCAAGACCTATTTGCCGCCGCCAAAGAACCCAAACAATTTCTGGCGGTAAAGGAAGGCGGACACAACGATTTACTCTCTCGCCATGCAACCCTCGTCTACAATGCGATTCAACAGTTTATTGACCCACTCAACTAACGACCTTGAATAAACGACCACAGCGCAATCATGGCAATAAAGCTCAGCGGAATCACCACAACACCAATAACCATTCCTATCATTGCAGGCAACCAGCCTCCACTCCCCCAGCCCAATGCGAAACCGAGAATGCCAAGGGTTAAAAAAATATTCAGGTAAGGCTGGTTCGCTTTAAAACCAGACATAAACACTTTTTGCATCGATCTTAACCATTTTAGACATCCAACCCCTCAGCGCATTTTTTATTACCGAGTAAAATCTATCAGCTTATTCCCCCGATAGCGATCGATCCAAACCGACAGCTGATCTAAAATAGCCGCGACCGCTTCAGCCTTCGACCAAAAAGCACAGTCACCGGTAAAGCGAAGCACCACATATTGCTCGGTACTCACTTGTTGCGTCTCTTTATCTCCTGATATCAACGAGATATTGGGTTGGCAATCTTGAAACTGACCTTCCATAGGCAACAACTCAACACTCGCCCCCTGCGGCTGCAGCTCAAGGCTTACACCTAACGCAACCAGCAATTCTTTCAGTTGTGCCAATGCCCCATTAAAGTGTTTGTCTTTAACCCGGATATTAAGTGGGCAAACCACCCACTGCGTTTTTGCAGAAAAAGGGCCATCACACAAATAGCGCTTTTCAGTCATACTTTTTGAAATCATTAAAAACCTACGGTTATTCACTCACTGGAAATACTTACCATGGTGCTGAATCACTTAACATACAAGGATTTAACACGAGCATCTTGCACTAAACCCTCGCAGCCATTAGACTGACTGGCTTGCAAACAATTATTGACACAATTTTATGCCAATTCCTGATGATTCCGTTGGTTTGGTTGAATCGCAAACACTGCATTTTGACCAACCCTTAACCCTAGCGTGTGGAAAAACCATTCCAAAATGGGACATCACCTATGAAACCTACGGTGAGCTTAATGCTGACCATAGTAATGCGGTGTTAATTTGTCATGCCCTCTCAGGTGATCATCATGCCGCCGGCTACCACAATGAAGACGACAAAAAGCCCGGCTGGTGGGAAAACGCCATTGGCCCTGGTAAGCCAATCGATACCAACCAATTTTTTGTTGTTGCCCTGAATAATATTGGCCATTGTAAAGGTTCAACAGGCCCTGCAAGCATTAACCCTGAGACAGGTAAAATGTACGGCCCCGACTTCCCCATTGTCACTGTGACAGACTGGGTAAAAACCCAACGGCTTTTCTCCGATAAATTAGAGATACAAACCTGGGCTGCGATCATTGGTGGCAGTTTAGGTGGGATGCAAGTCATGCAATGGGCCATTGACTACCCCAACGACCTAAAACACGCCATCATCATTGCCGCAGCACCGAAACTTTCCGCGCAAAATATCGGCTTTAACGAAGTTTCACGCCAGGCTATTCTCTCAGACCCCGATTTTCACGAGGGCCATTACATTGAGAAAGGCACCGTACCCAAACGAGGTTTAATGCTAGCGCGTATGCTCGGGCACATTACCTACTTATCTGATGATGCCATGCGTAAAAAGTTTGGCCGGGAATTACGCTCAGGCAAAATCAACTACGGCTTTGATGTTGAGTTTCAAGTTGAGAGCTATTTGCGTTACCAAGGCACCAGCTTTGTTGATCGCTTTGATGCCAACACCTATTTACTCATGACCAAAGCCCTAGACTACTTTGACCCAGCACAAGCGTTTGATGGTGATCTCGTCAAAGCGTTCAAACAAATCAAAGCGCAATGTTTTGTGGTGTCCTTCACCAGTGACTGGCGCTTTGCCCCTGAACGCTCTCAAGAAATTGTGCACGCATTGGTTGAAGCCGATAAAGTCGTTAGTTACGCTGAGATTGAAGCCCATCAAGGGCATGATGCTTTTCTACTGCCTTTGCCAGACTACATGAACCTTTTCTACGCCTACATGAGCCGAGTCGCTAAGGATATTCCCGCATGACCAAACTTCGCGCCGACTTAAGCATCATCAGTGATTGGATCAGACCCAATAGCCGAGTCCTCGATTTAGGCTGTGGCCGTGGCGCATTATTATCACACCTGAAAGAACGTCATAACATCACCGGCTATGGCTTAGAAATTGAAGTGGATAAAATCGCGGATGGTATTCGCGCAGGGGTCAATGTGCTGCACCGTGACTTAGACACAGGAAAGCTTGATTTTGCCAGTAACAGCTTTGATTTTGTGATTATGGCGCAAACCTTACAAGCCATTAAACAACCTGACGTCCTCATTGACGAAATGGCTCGGATTGGTAAAAGTGGCATTATTACCTTCCCTAATTTTGGCTATTGGGAAAACCGGTTGCGGTTATTCTTCAAAGGTAGAATGCCGTTGTCTAACTTGCTGCCTTACGAGTGGTATAACTCCCCCAACATCCATTTATGCACCTTGCGTGACTTTGAAAAACTGTGCCATGAAAAGCACATCACCATCACTCAGCGTACCGTCGTTGATTTATCCCATCAAACGCGCTTGCTCACCAAGTGGTTCCCCAACTGGTTTGGCCAAATCGCGCTATACCAATTCACGAAAGCTTAAGCCCGCTTAACCTTAAAATAGCTCGACAGTCTCAAATTGATATCATAATGTCACAGTAAAATTGGGCAAAACATCGATGGATGAATTGGAGTATTTATGTTTAAAGTCATACCAAACGGCGCCAATCGTTTAGATATTGAGATCAGCGATAAGTTAAACGCTGAAGAGATGAAAGCGGCAATAGACGACCTGATCAGCAAGTCAGACAACATTGAAAATGGCAAAATGCTGTATAAATTTTTTGACTTTCACCTGCCGTCACTTGGCGCTATTGGCGTTGAATTTTCACGCCTACCAGCCATGTTTAGACTAATGAGAAAGTTTGACCGTGTCGCCGTATTAACGGACAAAGCTTGGTTACAGAAAGCCAGTGAGTTAGAGGGGGCTTTATACCCTGGTCTAGACATTAAGGCTTTTAATCATGACCAAAAAACAGACGCAGAAGCGTGGTTATCGAGCTAGCCTTACCGACCATCGGCTAAACCTTGCCAACCACCCCTTGTCATATTGCTTTGTAGCAGCAGCTTCGAGATTATCTATGGCATTGAAAATATTCTGTTTACACGAGGTCTCTCATGCCGACTTGGATCAAACTCCTTGCCTTAAGCCTATGCTTCTTACCGAGCGCTCATGCCGCTAAAAACGACACAGCTGATAACTGGAAGTGTGAACACCGCGTTGGTGGTAGCTGGAAATTTGGCCGAGCACCTTCAGCCTGTGATGTTAAACCTTTTGCTGACCCACAAACTGTCATTGACCAATTCAGCCCCATTATCTTTGACGATAGCAACGATGAAAGTGCAGAACGCAACCGCTACATGAATGATTTGTATGCCGTGGTACGCGATTTAAGTGAATACTACATCAAACAACGTAAACCCTCTGTTAGCAATGCTGAGATACAAGCCTGGCAACAAGCCGTTTATGCTAAAACGCACTAAGAGAGTTTTTGGAGCCACTACCGCGAGGCCAGCGATGGCCGAGTCAAAATGATGCGCGGAGATTCGGGCCATGGCCACGGCTTAATGCAAATAGATGACCGCTGGCATTTTGCCGACATTAACAATGGTGCAGGCTGGCATGTTATCACCAACATTATGCAAGGCATGGAAGAATTTTACGCGGCTTGGAAACGTGCACCTGAGCAATCCTGTGTCCCTTCAGCCAGTAGTTGGAGAACCCGAGCGAGAGCCGCTTACTCTGCCTATAACGGTGGCCCAAGCCAAATTTGCAGGTTTACCAACCCTGATCACAAGTGGACACGTAATGATGAAGGTTTTGTCAGCAAGTATGACAATGAATCATGGTTAAACAATGTTGCCGATACCCAAGCAACCTCCCCTATTGACTCTGTTTGTATCGCCGAAGAGAGAAACAACTGCAGCAATGATGGTGGCACAACCCCAGCAGACCCAATAGATCAGCTGTTAAAACTCAGCAATGGAGAACACTGCATCCTTGCTGAAGGTAAATTAGAATGCGTCGAGCAAGCACAAGACAGTGCTTGTTTAGTCGCCTTTGGCAGCTTCTCAGGTGCTGCCACTGATTTTTCAGACAGCCAAGCGGCTAAATTCAGTAAAACGCTATATGACCGCCACCAGTGCATTCACGCCATAGACAATTTACGGGGGGTTGGCACAGCCGTAACCTTACTCAAGAACATCAATGTCCGAACCACACCAGGTGGCACCAAAATAAACCAATCTGTATCTGGCGCAAACTACCAAGTGCTGGATTTTGTGGTCACTGACTCAGAGCTACTCAAACGCTACTACCAAATACAGCACGCCGGTAAAATTGGCTATGTGTATGCGGGTAAAGAAAGCGATGACATGCTGTGGACAGAGCCTACAGACCAAGCAGACGTCACCCTCATCCCGCAAGCAGGGCAAAGCATTCTGATTACAGCTAGCACTGGCATTAATATGCGGAGAACACCAGGTGGCAGCTTAATCACAGCCATTCCAAACGATACGGTTGTCAATGTGGTTAACACCCACGTACAAGGCACTGCCAATTACATCTACTACCAAGTTGAATATGGTGGCCAGACCGGTTATGTCTATGGCGGTTTTATACTGCCGAACAGCACCTTGGCAGATTGGGCAACCCTCACTGAAGCGACACCGCCTACACCACCCCCTGTCGCACAACGTTCAGGTATTGGCAGTAACACCCTTTGGTACCGATTTTTACGCAACTGTGCCCAGCTCAGTTGCAGCCAAACCAATGATTATGTTGTTGGGTTTAAGTTAGAAAACCTCTGTAATGGCGGACGTTGTCGTTATACCCGCGACCAAGTCACCGAGCTTGAAACTGAGGGTGACTGGTCTAAAGTCAGGATCAACCGAAATGGTGGTGAAGGCTGGCTACCAACAACCGATATCGACTGGCAATAATTTGCCCTAGCCTCGTGTGATCGCCAGAGTTTGTTATACTGTAAAAACATCACTCTAACTCTGGCACTCGCATGAAACCTGTTGGTTACATTTTAATCGCATTATGCCTCTCGACATACCTCACTTACCTGTTGTTACAAGACACAGATATGGAAACAGAATCAAACCAAACAAGGGCATTTTCTGAACCAACCCTCATTGCCCAAACAACGACACCCAATACCACAGATGTTAGCTCCGACCCGATTGACCACCTACCCAAACAAGCCATGATTTTGTCCCACATGGCCGCCATAGAACACTGTGAAGCCAATAATGAGTGCCCCTTTGCAGATACTGATCCAAAATCGGTCTATTTTGCCGTAGGCATGGCATTAAAAAAAGACATCCAGCTGCTCACCCTGCACGCCTCAGAACAACCTAACCTGATCTTACTAGAAACAGCCAAAACCTATTTTGTTTATCAAAATGACCATGTCCGAGAAGCCGCTTTAAATTTAATGGCCACCCAGCCACCTGATCAAGACAACGTACCCGTTCTGCTAGAAGGCCTTGCCCAAAGCCACGATGCCAATATTTATCGAATGGCATTAGTTGAGTTCCAACGCTATCCAGACCAAAATTCACAACAACACATTCATGCTTTTTTAAGTGATACCCTCTCCACAGGGGGCATTTTTGCCAAACGCACCATTGCTAACAATTTATTACCGCTGTTATCTACCCGTAATATTGACCGGTATCGTGCTGTATTAACCCAACTTTCTGCAGACCAATCTCACAGCCGCGCCTTAAAACAAATCATTGAAGAGTTTGATCGCCAACAGACCGGTGGCTGAAGCCCGCTTTTTTCACTACAATGCTCCGCAACCTCAAGACCAACCCTCCCGGAGCACATCATGGAAGCATACCAACGAGAATTTTTAGATTTCGCCATCGACATGGGCGTATTAAAATTTGGTGAGTTCACCTTAAAATCAGGCCGCATCAGCCCTTATTTTTTCAACGCCGGATTATTCAACTCGGGCATAGCCCTATCTAAGCTTGGCCGTTACTACGCACAAGCCATCACCGCCTCTGGCATCGACTTCGACATGATGTATGGCCCAGCTTACAAAGGCATCCCATTAGTTGCCATTACCACCGTAGCACTGGCCGAACAGCATAACCGAGACGTACCTTATGCGTTTAACCGTAAAGAAGCCAAAGACCACGGCGAAGGAGGCACCATCGTTGGCGCACCACTTAACGGTAAAATCTTGATCATTGATGATGTGATCTCAGCAGGTACTTCTGTGCGCGAGTCTATGGACATCATCAAAGCATTAGATGCCACACCAGCCAGCGTCATCATTGCATTGGATCGCCAAGAACGAGGCAAAGGTGAAAAATCAGCCATACAAGAAGTAGAGCAAGATTACGGCCTAGAAGTAGCCAGCATCGTGACCTTAGATAATTTGGTCAGTTACTTAGAAGAAAAGAAAGACCCACACGTAGAACACATCCTTTCCTATCGAGCAGAATACGGTTCTAAATAGCAATACAGCTGTGCGTGAAAAAATCACTCTGATGCCGTATTAAGGCATCAGAGTGAATTCAAAATGAGTGAAACCTCACTTCCACTATAACATTCCCACTGACTCATTTTCTGTTGCGCCCAATCATCACTATTACCTTCATGGCAATTCACACACGTAATACCATGTTTATACATTCCAGATTTAACAAAATCATTACCTTGCATTCTATTTTTTCGACCAATGCCATTCGCATAAAACTTACTGGTTTCCTCACCTCGGTTATACGGCATTGGCCGTTTATAGTGTGCTAAAGAACGCCCAGGTTCAAACCCTAATGGGTAATCACGAACATCCCCAAATATTTCCTTAATACTGACTGTATCTAAGCGTTTATCTTGGTTTCGCATATGACACTGAATACAAATTTCATTGGTTCGCACGGGGTCGTTTCGAGTGGCTTTATAAATGTTGCCCAAGGTTGGGCATCATCTGCAGTACTTAGGCGTAGCTGCGTTAACTGTGAGTAGTAAGGCAAGAATTTAACCGCTTTCGGATACAAAATGACAGCCAGGACAACACCCACCACGACGGCTGATACTGCTAATATTTTTCCGGTGCTCGCCATAACCCAGTCTTGCCAATAAAATCGGCATTGTAGCACTTACTTAACGTAGTAAAACCTTTGAATTTTTGCCATGCTTCAAAGAACATTTTCATTAATAATCACAGGATTAGAGGTTTCGACCAATGGCTGAAAACAACTATAAAATTGTCATTATCGGGGGAGGCGCTGCTGGCATTACGGTCGCCGCAAGCTTATTGCGCCATAATGCAGGCAAACAATTTGACATCACCGTTATTGACCCTGCCTCTGAACACTATTACCAACCCGCATTTACCTTAGTCGGTGGTGGCTGCTTTAATTTTGAAAAAACCAAACGCAGCATGAAGTCTCTCATCCCAAAAGGGGCAAAATGGTTACAGGAAGCCGCAACCAACATTAATCCAGAAGACAATACCGTCAGCCTCAGTAACAACACCGACATTGAATATGACTATTTAGTTGTTTGCCCAGGTCTAGCATTAGACTGGAGTGCGACAGAAGGTTTGGCTGAAACCATTGGCAAAAATGGTGTTTGCTCCAACTACTCACCTGACTATGTTCAATATACTTGGGAATGCCTACAGAAGATTAAATCTGGCGATACCTTATTCTTTTGCCAACCGCCCCTACCGTTCAAATGTCCTGGGGCACCACAAAAAATTGCGTATTTATCTGCCGATTATTTAAAGCAGAAAAAATTACTAGAAAGCTGTGACTTACACTTTGCAACGTCTGGCCCAAAAATGTTTGGTTTAGATTACTTTGCCATTTCATTGGCCAAAGTCGCAGACCGTTATGGCATCGAAAAGAACTTTCACCACCATTTAATCAAGGTAGATGGTGACAGTAAAACAGCAACCTTTGAATTAATGGGTGGTGATAACCAAGGCGAGATTGTCGAGTTTACATTCGACATGCTCCATGCAACCCCTGTGCAACGTACGCCGGCATTTTTGCACAATACCGACCTAATCAATGAGGCCGGTTATGTTGAGGTTCATCAAAATAGTTTACAGCAGTTAAAGTACCCCAATATTTTCGGTTTAGGTGATGTGACCACCACCCCTAACTCAAAATCTGCTGCAGCAGTGCGTAAACAGTCTCCAACCGTCGTCCAGAACATCAAGAATATGATTGATGGTAAAGCCGTAGAAGAAAGTTATAACGGTTATGGCTCTTGCCCATTAACCACCTCTCGTAGCACCGTGATGATGGCCGAATTTATGTATGGTGGCGTGATTACCCCGACCATGCCCTATATTGCTAAACCTAGGGTTGAATCAAAACTCATGTGGCGCGCTAAAAAATTTGGACTACCGATTTTGTATTGGGATTATATGCTTAAGGGATACGAGAAATTTTTTGAGCCAAAATTGAATTATAAAGATTAGGAAAAATATGGCTCTGACCAGACGGCCATTTTATAACGGATGAACTTCAGGGCAAGAACAGCAGGGTAAAACCATTTTTACCCTGCTGTTCTCTTTAGGCGGCTTGTTTTCTCAACGCATCTTAACCTAGAGAGCCGTCAAACCTAACGACACTAACAACAAGACTACCAAGCTATTTTTTCTGCATTTTTTGAATAATAACACCGGTCTCATTGCCTTCTCTTGTGCCATCGGCATACTGACGGATGTAATCAAACACATCTGCCTGTTTAACCGTCACGATTTGCCCTGCGTGTAACTCGGGAATATTAAATGGTTCATTTTTAAGTAACCCGGTTATATCACCTCCTTGCCATCGTGTGACTTCTACCCACATCCATTCAGAACCGCCTTTAGGGGTCGGGAATGGCGCTTTAAACTGTAAAAACTCACCAGGAGGCAAACCCTTATTAAACGTTTCAGCTAATGCGGGTAACTGCGCTTTTACCTTTTGACTGGCCGCTTCTAATTCGTCAGTGTGCTTTATATACGTAATGGAATCTTCTGCACCAAACAACGCGGTTAATAACGCATCTAGCTGTGCATGACGATCTTTCCCTGGGTGACGACTGGGTGTTATTTCAAGCAAATTATTATCGGGGTCACCCTCTTCTCTTCGTCCCTTAACTAACGCCAACTTTGCAATCCCTGTGGCTTGAGACAATAACGAGGCAACCTGCTCTTCTCGTATTTTTCTGTTTTTTATTTGGTGTAAGTTAAGATCAAAATCTCCTGGTACTATAAACTGTTGCCCTTCTAATAGGGCTTGAGACAAAAGATTAATCAGATTGCCAACCCCTTTATTGGATGACCAAGAAAAATTCTCGACGGTGACATCAGGGAGGCCAAATTTGGCCATTCCTAACGTAATCGCTCTTACATACTCACCGGACTGATAAGCATGTATGGTGGTGTGATTAGACAGGTCTGGGTAGGTTTCCACCCATAAATTGATGCGTTTTTGTTGCCACGCATCGACTGAAAAAATTTGTCGACTCTGCTCATCCCACAAAATACCTTCAGTCACTTTTGCTATGGTAAAAGCCACTTTATTCGCTGTTTTTATGCTCGATAAAACCGTGTCATTAGGGAAGACAAAATCTAGAATTAATGCCTGATCAGAAGCTTGTAGCGCTTCAGCCTCAGTACTCTCAATACCTTGGGCAAAATATTTCAGTGATTTTATACTCGGTGCAGCATATCGCTTTTGAACTTCTGCCTCCAACCGAACCAATACAATGGGCTTTGTCACTTTATCGGGAACACGCTCAACAACCGTCAAATCAGTAAACGTATTTTGCACAATTTTTTGTAATACGGGGATTGGGTTTACTGTCGGTTTGGGCAAATAATACACCGCAAATTGAACATGAATGGGCTTTTCTACCGCTGCCTTCTCTACATCCGGTTTAATCTCGTTTTCTGGTGCTTCTTTACATGCGACGATTGCCAAGACAATACTCATGAAAACAATGTAAATACGGTATTTCATCACTTGTTGACCTTCCTATGGTTATTGATGTCGCGACTTTCTCTAATAAGATCATCGTTTGCTGTAAAAGGCTTAAGCTTCGCCACTCTGTCGTACAATACAACATTGACAGATGCCGCCAAATTCAAGCAGCCAATGGTTGGTATATAAACGACATGATCTGCTTTATTAACAATGTCTTGTGAAATAGTGCCATCTTCTGGGCCAAACACGTAGAGCGCTTTTTCTGGGTGTTTAAAATCGGGTAATGAGGTCGCCCCCTCTACAAGGTCTACACACACCACCTCGGTCCCATATTCAACAGTACTGTACAGATCATCAACTCCTTTTAAGGAGACATAACCTTCTACAGATTGTGTATCCGTATTAAACTGTGCTGCACGCTCGAAGCGAACGCCAGTATAGAATATTTTATCTGCTTGAAAGCAACCAGAAGCCCTGAGTACTGAACCCACATTAGAAGGGCTTTTGGGGTTGATCAAACCAATGTTAATGATTGTATTTTTCATATGGGAATAATAACACAACTCCCTTTTTAGCACGGCTAAAAATCATGCTGAGCATAAAGTGCCGATACCCGCAAGAAAAACGGACCTCTATGTTGGACAGCTGATTGTGCGCTTTCATGTTTGTCACAGCCTATATAACAGCCTGTTAAGTGATATTAACAACCTCATCTAATGACTGACACAGCTATTGCAATCTAACCATACCCCCTTACAATTAAAGACAGACATACACGATTACATGGATATATAACAATGATTTTATTTTACGATTTTGTACCCATCACTCGACAGGTACAAAAACCAATGAGTACCATCATGATTTAAGGCTTCATAATACAATGAGGTCAACAAGACCTCTAGGCAATAAAAAACCCTAGGGAGCGTTTGCTAACTGGGGTTTTTTATTGCCTAGCGTTTTATTGATAAATAGCCCATCGCTCGGTTTAGTCGAGCATCGGGTTTTGGATTGTAAGATAAAGTTCTACTGAGACAACCACTTAAAGGAGAGTTTAATGACACGTTCAATCACTGAAAAACAGTTTCAATCTGTTTTAAATACGATTGGTGTACCTTCAGAAAGGTGCCTACCTTCAGCTGTCAATGCAAGGTGGTTCCTAAGGTCATGCCTTGCGTATAGAGATCAAGCACAATTTGAAAAGGCGCTATTACTGGCTAAAAAATTAGCATAAACATGAGCCTGATCATAACTGCTAACAGTATTAGTATTAAGTTTCCCTTGGGCGATTATGCTCAATTAATTCAGCGCATAGGGAAACTGTTATCATCATATTATTTTTTAAACCACACATAAGTTGCCCATAAGAGCAAGCTTATCTCCAATGCAAATGACCAGTGTAAAATAAAATTTAACCACCAAGGGTCATACAAAGCAGGCACTGTAAATAAAGCATAGGGTTTATCAATGAAAGGGGATAACCACCAAATATCCCCCACAATACTGTCTAATAGTAAGTGAATAAAGCCGCCCATAGAAAATATCAAAGCAATGGCTGCTGTCGATCTATTGGTTGCGTAACGGTACCAAGCCCCACTGATCACACACAACAACGCCCACACAATGGGATAATGAGACCAATACGTATGGTGATGATGTTGCCGTTGATCAATCAAGTGGAAGTACAGCATATCTAAATCTGGGGCTATGCCACCCATCACACCAGCAAGAATAAAAAACCGAACATTGATAACCGTATGGTCACATTTTTTAGCGCATAATTTGGCAACAATATAACCTGCAGGTAAGTGACCTATAATCATAATGCACTCTGACCTAGCGCATTATAATATTGATTTTTCCAATCTGCCTTCCAAGCGGCATTACCGTCATAAATGGCATCATAATCACTAACCCAAATAATTTCATTTTGCTGCCAACCCCCTGAATACAACACACCATAATCCCCTTTTGGCAGATGTGTCTTATGAGGTTGTGTCATCAAATATAAAGCAGCTGAGCTTAAAAACCAATCTGCCATTAAATATTCAATTCGACTCTGTGATATATTGCTTGCAGGCAATATATACTCTTTTAATGTGATATTTGCTATAGCAATATAGTCTTGTGACATTGGCGTGACCGTTTAATGCGTCGTATTCGATGACCCGTTCGGAACAATTGAAAGCGCAAATATTTGAGCTACATCTACATCATCAAATTGATAATGCTCATTACAAAAATCACAAATCACTTCAATAATGCCCTTTTCATCCAATAAATCATTGGCATCCGCTTTACCAAGCAACTGAATGGTATCCGTAACGCGTTTTCTTGAGCAACTACAGGCAAATTTCAGCGCTGTTTCAGATAACATTCTACAATTTTCTTCATGAAATAAACGATACAAAACTGTTTCAGCATCTAGCGATAATAACTCATCCTGAATTCAAGTCATAAGTGCATGACCGGTTAAATTTTCTTGTTTAATGCCAGTGAGCTCTTCAAAAGCCTCATAAGGTGTTTTGTAGCCTAAGCATTTTCTTGGCCGGCTATTTAATTTGTGAACTGCCGCGAACAC
>JABHGC010000196.1 GCA_018672285.1 Methylococcales bacterium | reverse complement strand
GTGTTCGCGGCAGTTCACAAATTAAATAGCCGGCCAAGAAAATGCTTAGGCTACAAAACACCTTATGAGGCTTTTGAAGAGCTCACTGGCATTAAACAAGAAAATTTAACCGGTCATGCACTTATGACTTGAATTCAGGCTGCGCTATTTACCCCCATTTTTTGATTATAAATATCGAATTCAGTATCACAAGAAAGAAGAGAAAAACCATATTCATGAGATAGAGCACCCTGTTGTTCGTGAGGGGATGAAGTTCATGGAGATGGGGCTTGATGGTATTGAGATGGTTCACAATGCCGATTTGCCTGCGCGCTCAGGGTTAGGCTCTAGCTCGACTTTTACCGTGGGTTTTTTGCATGCGCTTTATGCGCTGCAGCATAGAATGCCAACGAAAAGAGAGCTTGCCAATAATGCCATTCATGTTGAGCAAACATTAATCGGTGAAAATGTGGGGTCTCAAGACCAAACAGCAGCGGCTTTTGGTGGCTTAAATCGTATTGATTTTGGTTGTCCACAAAATATAGTGGTTAGGCCAATTATTCTTTCACCACAGAGATTAGAGCATTTTCAAAATCATTTGATGTTGTTTTTTTCAGGGTTTTCTAGGTTTGCATCGGTCATTGCAGAAGAACAAGTTCGAACCATGTCGGAGCATATTAAACAGCTTGATAAAATGTTGCAGCTGGTTGATGACGCATTAAATATTTTGGTTGATAGTGAGCGTGATTTAGATGAAATTGGTGAGTTATTACATAAACAATGGTTGTTAAAGAAGCAATTGTCCTCTCAAATCAGTACTGAAGCCATTGATCAGCTTTATGAGTCTGGTCTGAAAGCGGGTGCTTTAGGTGGCAAGCTGCTAGGTGCTGGCGGCGGCGGCTTTATGTTGTTTTATGTCAAACCTGAGGACCAGGACACTCTAAAAGAAAAATTAAAAGATTTTCTGTATGTGCCTTTCAGATTTGATTTTTCAGGCAGTCAAATTATTTACTACTCTCATCATTCATAGGAATGCTCATGTCCGATATGGTCATTTTGGCTGGAGGGCTAGGCACACGTCTTCGAGACACAGTGCCTGGTAAGCAAAAAGTCGTTGCTCCAGTGGGTTCTCAACCATTTCTATTTATATTACTCGATTATTTGAGTGGGCAGGGAATTACTCGGGTTATTCTAGCGCTAGGGTATTTGTCTGATCAGGTTAAGAGCCTCTTGAGCAATTATGATAATGAGCAACTAGAGATTGTTTTTTCAGTTGAGTCCCAGCCACTAGGTACAGGAGGCGCGTTAAAGTTAGCTTTGCCACATGTCAAGAGTGAGCGCGTTTGGGTTATGAATGGAGATTCTTTTATTCGCTTTGAGTTACAGGATGTGATTGATATGCAGCAACAAAAAGAGGCTGCTGTGGTATTGGTTTCAACATTTGTTGATGATGTGTCGCGTTTTGGCTCAATTGAGACAAGCGCAGATTGCCGAGTGACAGCTTTTCTTGAAAAAAAATCCGGTGGGGGTAAGGTCAGCGGATGGGTGAATGCGGGTGTTTATTACTTAAAAGCGGCAATGATTGAGTGTATTCCCGAGGGGAATGTTTCAATAGAAAAGGAAATGTTCCCTCAGTGGTTAGAGCAAGGGGTGTTTGTGTGCCAGCAAAACATGCCATTTATTGATATTGGAACACCAGAATCTTATGGTGGTGCAGAGGAATTTTTTAAACCCTGATGAATAAAACCACAGTTGATATTGCTTTTATAAACCCTGGAGATCGTAAAACGGTTTTTCAAGGGTTAGGCGCTGACGTAACGGCAATTGAGCCACCCTATTTGATTGCGAGTGCTGCAGCTTACTTGCGCCAGAAAAATTTTAGTGTGGCCATTATTGATGCAAATGCAGAGAATATTTCGCCGGCAGAAACGGCCGAAAAAGTGAAGTGCATGCAGCCTGCTTTGGTCGCCATTATTGTCTACGGAAACCAACCATCAGCTTCAACGCAAAATATGAGTATTTCCGGTGCGATTGCAACTGCGGTACAGTCTGCAACAAAAAGCCCTGTCATGATGGGGGGGCTGCATCCTTCAGCATTGCCAGAGTTAACATTTGAGCAAGAGGATATTGATTTTTTAATTGAAGGAGAGGTGGAGGTTTCACTCGCACAGTTATTGTCAGCACTCAAAAATGGGCAAAATTTTTCGACTGTTGGTGGTCTTTGGTATCGACAAAATACTATTGTGATGCGAAATGCTAAAGCGGCTCTAGAGCGAAATTTAGATGTGCAAATGCCTATTGCCGCTTGGGATTTGTTGCCGATGGAAAAGTATCGAGCACACAATTGGCACTGCTTTGATGATATTCATAACCGATCTCCGTATGCGGCTATTTATACGAGTCTTGGTTGCCCTTATAGTTGCACGTTTTGCTGTATTAATACGCCCTTTGGTCAGCCAGGGTTGAGAGTCCGGTCGCCTGAATTGGTGGTGGCAGAAATTGAATTTTTAGTCACAGAATATGGGGTTAAAAATTTAAAGTTCATAGACGAGATGTTTATTCTTAAAGAACGCCATTATATGGCCATTGCTGAGTTAATTATTGAAAAAAACTTAGATCTGAATATTTGGGCATATGCGAGAGTGGACTCGGTTAAAGAAGGGACCTTAAAAAAATTAAAACAAGCCGGGTTTAACTGGCTGGCATTAGGCATTGAGTCAGCTGATTCTGCTGTTCGTGATGGCGCTGCGAAAAAAATGCGTGTGGATGATATCAAAAGTGTGGTTGAGAAAATTCAAGACGCTGGAATAAGAGTCATTGGCAATTATATCTTCGGATTACCTGATGATACTTTAGATTCAATGCAAGAAACACTTGAAATGGCCATTGAGCTGAATTGTGAGTTTTCTAACATGTATTGCGCGATGGCATATCCAGGGTCTCAGTTGCATCAGACGGCATTAGAAGAAGGTTGGCAGCTACCTGATGTATGGCATGGGTATTCCCAGCATTCGTATGTGATGCAGCCACTACCATCAAAAGTTTTGGCGGCAAAAGAAATTGTTCAATTTAGAGATAATGCATTTCATCAATATTTTGAAAGTGACCGCTACCTTTCAATGTTAGAAGAAAAATTTGGTCTAGATGTAAAGCTACATATGCAAGAAATTACTCAATCTAGGTTAAAGCGAAAAATATTAGAGGAAGAGGTAGCCCTATGATTCGATATCCGGTGACCAGTGAGGGATATGATGACACTGATTTTTCTCAATATGGTGCTGAATTTTTGCATAGTTTGTTATTTAAAATGCTGAGAATTCGTCGCATAGAAGAGAAAATTGAGTCTCGCTACCATGAGGATGAAATGAAGTCCCCCATCCATTTGGTGATCGGGCAAGAAGCGTCGTCGGTTGGTAGTTGTGCAGCGCTAAGTGATACGGATTTGATTTATTCAACGCATAGAACGCATGGAAACTATCTGGCCAAAGGCGGAGATTTAAAGGCGATGATGTCAGAGTTGTATTGCCGCGCTAACGGTTGTGTTGGGTCTCGTGGTGGTTCTATGCACTTGCTGGATAAAAGTGTTGGTATGGCAGGTTCATCAGCCATTGTCGGCGGCATTGTACCCATTGCAACGGGGACCGCACTATCGGCAAAAATTAGGCGTAGTGACATGGTGACGGGGGTCTATTTTGGTGATGGTGCCGTGGAGGAAGGCAGTATTTGGGAAAGCTTGAATTTTGCGGCTTTAAAAAAACTGCCGGTTATTTATTTTTGTGAAAATAATTTTTACTCGGTGTGTACGCCGCTAGATAAAAGGCAACCTGAAGGCGTAAAAATTTATAAAAAGGCAGAGGCATTTGGTTTACGTTCGGAGCAAATTGATGGTACCAATGTGCTTTCAGTGTATGAATCAACAAAACGAGCCGTATCATTAGTTCGGGCGGGTAATGGGCCTATGTTCATAGAAATGTTGGCCTATCGCTGGAGGGGGCATGGTGGCGCTGGCGATGATAGCCATACAGGATATAGGGATGTTGCAGAGGGCGCTCAATGGCATCAGTTCTGCCCAATAGAAACCTATAAATCAGCGTTATTGGGTGCCGGATTATTGCGTGAAAGTCTAGTTGATGACATGGAGCATGTGATTGCTGATGAAATTGACATGGCTTTTGAGCATGCCATTAACAGCCCTAATCCTACTGAGGCAGATTTAGCCTCGTTTTTGTATAGTGAATAAGGAGCAATATAGTCATGCCATGGGCTGAAGCGTTGTTAAAAAATCAGCAGGATGATATTGATTCAGATATTGAGGGTCGTCAGCTAAGTTATACCGAGGCGTTGAATGAAGCGCTGTCTCTTGCGTTATCGCTGGATGATAATGTGTTTGTTTTAGGCCAGGGAGTTGATGACCCCTGCAGTATGTTTGGTGTGACTAAAGGGTTGGATGTTTCCTATGGCTCGGAGCGGGTTTTTGATACCCCACTTTCAGAAGATGCCATGATGGGGGTCTGTGTAGGGGCTGCTATGCAGGGGATGCGTCCTGTATATTTGCATAATCGACCTGATTTTTTGTTGTTAACCTTTAATCAGTTGGTCAATCATGCCTCAAAAATGCACTGGATGGATCAAGGTACTACCACCGTGCCAATGGTCGTTTGGGCTGCAATCGGTCGGGGGTGGGGGTCTGGGCCGCAGCATTCTCAGGCCATACAGGGGCTATTAATGAATGTCCCTGGGCTTAAAATTATTATGCCTAGTACGCCCTATGATGCTAAAGGGCTAATGCTTTCAGCGATTGCCGATAACAACCCCGTATTGATTTTTGAGCACCGATGGTTAATGAAGTGCTCTGGGCATGTACCTGAAGGGATATATAAAGTACCCATCGGAAAGGGCGTGTATCGCCAGAAGGGGGGTCATTTAACCATTGTTGGAACGTCGCATATCTTGTCGTTGGCCATTGAGGCTATGGCAAGTTTAAAAGATGATGGTATTACAGCCGACGTGATTGATTTGAGAACGATAAAACCCATTGATGAGGAGATCATCCTAGAGTCGATTACAAAAACCGGTAAATTGTTGGTGCTAGATACCGGGTGGCAAACCAGTGGTGTGTGTGCCGAGATCGCATGTATCGCTGCCGAGAAAGGGTTTCATTCTTTAAAGGCACCAGTAAGGCGGTTAGCCCTTCCTGACCTTCCGACACCTGCAGGTTTTACGCTTGAGCAATTGTATTACCCTAATGTCGATAAAATTAAGCGATTGGTCAGGGAAATGTGCTAGTGCTTACGCTTTAAGCGCATCTAGTGTCTTGGTTAACAGAGGTAGAAAATATTTTTCTGGTGGGCGTTCGCAGGCCATCTTCTTGCGTAATGACACCGCGCGTTGGGTGATGTCCCCAGTGTTTAACGTGTGTTGAATGGTGTTCACCCAGCTATCGCTTCTTGTGATGACGTAAGGATTTAAATCTGTCGGGTACTGGCATTGATCCGTGATTAATAAGGAATCGTTGGTGATGTGATAATAGAGTCGGGTAACTGATTCGTGGAGCCAGTTTGGATGCTGTTTAATATTGAGCACTAATTTGCTTCGAGAGATAAGGTCGTCTCGGTGAAAGGGGGCAGTGAATAGTGTGGATGAAACAACGTTTAGGCCACTATTTTTCAGTGTTTCAAGAACTTCTTTGCGATGTTTGGTGAGTGTTCCTGTGAATAATACGTCGATGTCTTTATCCGTATCGGGGCGGTGTTTAACTGTGTGGAAGTCACTTGTAAAGCAGTGAGGCATGTAATCGACAAAGGTATTGCTGAAATAGTGTTTATATGCGGTAGCGGGTTGGTCTGCTACATGCCAAATAGCGTTAAATTTAGGTAACAGTTTGACGAAATTGTTGTAACGCATCTGCCAAAATTCTTTGTGTTGGTTCTGGTCTGCTTTATCGCGTGTTGCCGCCTCTTCCTGGTATATGTTATTAAACGTTCCGTTGGTTAAAAACTCTGTTGCAATAACGATGATTCGAGTGTCTTTTGTCCATTCTTTTTCAACTTTATCAGTAAATTTATCATTGAAATATTCGAGAATGATGTTGGTTTCCCCTGGACAAAATGCATGCTCTATGTCAGCGGTATGGCCGAGTGATTGTAAGACATATTTTAAATATAAAAAATAATCTCCAATGTGTAATCCAAAATTCCCATGATTTTCGTATATGAGTTTAAATTTCATGAGCAATATCGCTGTTAGCGCCTTGTTGTATTCGTGTTAAATGAATCTATCGGATTATTTCTGATCCAGCTTTTTGTTCTAATCTCTTTGGCCAGTAAAAACTGACTCTGATAATGGGTATAGTGCTCGAGTGTGTTGTCTATGGCATTAATAATACTTGTTGTGTCCCACGTTTTAAATGTTGGGCAGTCAACGTTATGTCGATTCATCCATAGCGCCATTTTACTATTATCGGGGAGAATGCATATCTTACCTAAAAATAAACTATCATCAAAAATGCCAGACATGAAGTGCCGGTATCTAGGGCCATAAGGCAGTAGAATAATGTCAGAAGCTTCAATTAGCTCACAATATTGGTCGCAGGGTAACAACCCTGAGAGAATGCTGGTCGAATGGTTTTTTTCTAATAGGTCGATGTAGCTTTTTTGTTCTAATGATATGCCGTCGACACTTCGTGCGTTACCTAAGTGAACATTGAATTTGACTGGTGTGTGTGTGCTGAGATGTTCTGCAATGGCCGGTATCATGTGTTGGCCTTTTTCCTGTCCGCCAACACCACCGGAGCCTAGGTATGTGATCGTAAGGTGAGGGTTGCTGTGTTTTTTTACCTGTAAATTTGGCTTTCCTGGGTACATAGAGTGTAAGTAAATAAACTCGATATCACTATTATCGCAAGTGTCTAAAAAGGCACGATTATGAAAAGGCTCTTCATAAAATACCTGAATTCAAGTCATAAGTGCATGACCGGTTAAATTTTCTTGTTTAATGCCAGTGAGCTCTTCAAAAGCCTCATAAGGTGTTTTGTAGCCTAAGCATTTTCTTGGCCGGCTATTTAATTTTTGAACTGCCGCGAACACCTCATCGCATGTGACATCTAT
>JABHGC010000221.1 GCA_018672285.1 Methylococcales bacterium | reverse complement strand
TATTGGCCTCTGTAATGTGTTTGGTAGCTTATTACTTTACACCTGAGTCTTACTTTACTCTATAGGTGTTTTTATTTAGCTACGACCAGAGGTCATGCACTTATCATACGAATTCAGGGGTTATTATACTCTCGCTATTACTGCAGCTTCTACAGAGTCTTACCAAGCTACCGCAACCCCCATTTTAGATGGCCCTCAAGCCTCAGATAGCTGTGGCTCTTTTGCTTACAACCAAGATGGGGAGCTGACAACCGGCTTTGCCTCTTTAGAATGCTGGAATAAATAAGCACGATACAAGGGGGATTGTTACGACCTCCCTTCTTTATCCCTGTCATAATACGTTTTTTACACCACCTCGCTATACAACCACCGTTCATTTTTCCCACAGCCTAGAAACGAAACCGCACCATGGCTCCTTCACCATCTTTGCATTAACATTGATAAATTCCCCTAAAACGAAGCCTTAAAACTGTTAAGTCCGTCAACTTTTTAATCTCAATAAAGATTAAAATGGTAACAATATGTAAGACCCTAAAGGTGCGCCCCCTTCAATGAATAACGATAAGTTTCACAATGGCTTCACCCTATTAGAGTTGATTATCAGTATGACCATTGCAGCCATATTAATGGGGATCGCTATCCCCGCTTTAGAGTCATTCATTCAAAACAAACGCCTAATCGGTGCCGCAGAAAACGTCCAAGCTCAGCTGCAACATGCTCAGTCTGAAGCCATTCAAATCGGTCAAGATGTACACGTCGTATTTACCGATACCTCGCCCAGCAACTGGTGCGTTGGGCTCGATGTTGACAATACACCTGAAACACCAGACTGCAATTGTAACACTGCCACCAATTGTGGCATTTCTGCCCCAGGATCCAGCAACCGATTGCTATTTCTTCGCTCCAATCAATTTAAAAACGTCTTGATTAGCAATATTTCGTTCGGCGCTGCGGCTGGAAAAACCGTCACCTTTAACTCGGTAAGAGCCACAGCAGAAACAACGTTAGGCACAGCGAGAAATGGCTCCCTTCAGCTCAGCATTAGTAACAAATCGATGCAAGTTAACGTCTCGCGCTTAGGGCGCTCTAGCGTTTGTTCAGATGACATTACGGGGTACCCAGCATGTTAACCAAATACCGTGGTTTTTCCCTTGTTGAGCTGATGATCTCAATACTCATAGGCTTAATCGTTCTTTCTGCTGTTAGTACTATTTATATGAATACGGTCAGGAATAACTCCGATTTATTAAAAGTCTCGAAGCTTAATCGTGAACTCAATGCGGTTATGGTTTTCATATCTAATGACATCCGCCGTAGTGGCTACTGGGGTGGCGCACGGATCGCGCTTGATTTACCAGGTGACATAAACCTTGCATCCACGGCCGTTGGCGCAGGTTCCGTTGATGCAACAGCCACGCTCATGGACTTTTCCTCACTAAGCAGCACTATCAGTGCCAATTTACTAGGCCCCTTTTTGATGAACAGTTGCACCACACCTCCTTGCGGTAAAATGCAAATCAATACATTCAAGTCAACCAACGCAGTAGCCGGGAAGATAACCCAAGCTTTTACGTCGAACACCTTGAATGTCGGCGCATGGTTTTTAGTCAACCAATTTACCGACATCACCATTGCAGATGTGGCGACAGGTGCTGCTAGCGCCCCTGGTAATTGCATTTTATACACTTATGATCGTGACGCTGATGGCGCCTTGAGTGATGGTACGAATGCAACGGACGAACGTTATGGCATTCGCTTGAACAATAATGCCATAGAAATTTGGACAGGCAGCGGTGCTGGCGAGCATATTTGTAACGGCGATGCCGCTGACTGGGAGAGCATTACCGATACAAATATTACCAGCATCACACAACTTGAATTTTCACTGACCAACCAATCCATGACCATCTCTGGTAACAGCACTTTAACCGTCCGAGACGTTGTGATTGAACTTGGAGCACAACTGGGGGATGACCCGTTAACCACTAAACAACTGACTGAAACAGTTCGAATCAGAAATGACGTCTTTACGCCATAGGAGCACAACATGAATAAGCAAATAGGTTCCGCCTTGGTCGTCACCATGATTATGATGATTTCAATGGCATTGATCGTTTTATACAGCGCACAAACCAGCATCGTCGAGCAAAAGATGATTGGTAATGATTACCGGAGCAAAGAAGCCTTAGGCGCTGCAAGCGCTGGTATAGAAGTCATTTCTGCTTTTTTTGCAGATGGCGGAGACATGGACACCAATGGAAATGGCGTACCAGATAGCGATGAAACAGATTTAGATGGAATTTTAAAGATAGACGCGGATAGAAATGGGGTTTTAGATGTTAATTTAGCTGTCGCTAATGCCGTTTCTGACAACCCCTATGAAGCCAGTATAACCGCCATAAGTGATGATAGCTCAGTCACAGCCTCAGGCACCATTGTAAACTCGTTGAAGCATGTACGCATCACCTCAGTCGGCAATAGTGAGGACGGGCGAGCAAGGCGCAGCATAAGTCAAGAGTTCATGGTATTTACCAACGTGTTAGGCGGCCCCCCGGTGCCATTAATCGCCAAAGACAATGTCGCGCTGAGTGGCAACGTCACCATAGAAAACACGGTTAAAAGTGAGGATGACAATGACAGCAATGATTTTGTCACCATCTGGGCTGGTGGCAATGTGGCGTTAAGCGGTAGCGCGAAAACAGAGAGTGCAAAAGGAGTGAATGGCAGCAAACTCAATTGCGAACCCTCATGCACGACAGCCGTTTCAAATGTCGTTCAAAACGATGCTGCGCTACCTGCAGACGGCGATGCTTTTTTTGACATTTTTTTTAACCAGCCTAAAGCTCAAGTTAAAGCCTCTGCTGACATCGTCATTGATTTATCTGGAGATACCAACATCAGTAGCTTGATTAACAATAAAACGGGCGTACTCATATGGGTGGATGCAGACGACACATCCCCCACTCAACACTATACCATCACCATTAACGGAGGTTCTGTCATTGGCAAAAATGCCTCAGGCCAAATCAACCCTGTCGTTTTGATACTAGAACGCCCTCTTGACGTTATCATTAACGGTGGCGTTGAAGTATACGGTTTTGTCTATATTATTGGCGATTTCAACCAACCCGGCGCCGGCAATTTAGAGGTGTTCGGCTCGGCGGTTGTTGAGGGTACCGTATTAAAAAATGGCACGCCTAATGTGGTTTTTGACCCTGATTTACTCAACAACTTAAAAGGCGTCGGGCGCCTGGCCAAAATACCTGGTACATGGAGGGATTTTTAGCAAAACTGCTAACCGGCTTACACAAAGCGCGAATCCAATCACATTATTCCTATAACCCTATTATTATAATTGTCGGTATAGCAATATAAACGGCTAAAAAATACACGTTATAGGAGAAAACAATGAATCACGCCCACCACCAAAGAGGGTTTTCATTCTTAGATGCATTAATGGCAGTCGCCGTCTTTTCAGTTTCATTACTCGGGTTAGGCAAGTTCCAAGCCGTGACCTTCAAGGAAGCGGCCAACTCCAAAGCAAAAACAGAAGCACTGAACATTGCCCAGGCTCAAATCGAAAATTTGCGAGCCTTCGACCGCTTAACAGGTACCCTTGATGACTACGAGGATATCATGACTGAAACCTCGAGCGTCGTGGGCAACAATATCACTTTCACAATGCAGTCAACCGTCACATCTCAAGGCAGCCCGGCCCGGAAAAACATTGATGTCACCATCGTCTGGGACATACTAGGACACAATGAATCCATTTCGTTAAGCTCAGTGATTGCAGCCTCTGACCCATTTGTATCCGGGCAACTACTCTTAGGCGCTGCAACCAGTAACGTTAGCATCAGTGTATCGGATACAACCGTTTCAGAGTCCTCATCAGGCGATGAGCTAGACTGCTCACCATCAGAAAGCGGCAGTGATGACGGCACGTCTTGCGTCAATTGATTAATTTACCCTACACCAATCGAGTCTTCACACGATGAAAAATATAAAATTTACCCTCATAGGTCATTCGTTCGCCATTTTTTTTAATTTTCACACTCTATCATTGACCTAATGCTGGGTGTTGTTAACGAATTTGGGTTCATTCCTGATGAAATTAACGAACTATGGATGCGGTGTTTTATCGTTGCTCTAATGAGTGTTTTAGTTTATATGCAGCCTTCTTACAATAAACCACATGCTATACACCAGATAATACGGACTCAGACAGCTTACAACGCTCTGTAATACTGCCTTTGAAAATCACAACAATGCCACCAGACACGGCAATGACGCAGATATCATGGTCATTTGAGATCAATGTACCAGGGTCTAACAGGTGCTGCATACGGCCAACCTCAACATGATTGACATCCCAGACCTCACCATCCACACAACAAACCACCCCAAACCGACCAAACGCGCGAATAACTTGCTGAATGTCATCGAGCCCTTTTTTCCAGTTAAGCAGACGATCTTGTAGCGTCATTTTTGGCCAATAGCTGCCCCCGGATTGTTTAAGTGCATTGTGATAATACGTGGGCAAATCGGCCAAGACCGTATTTAAGTAATGCGGTATTTTATAATGTAATTTTACTAAAAGCGATTCAAACCCCTCATCATCATCAAGTGTTAACGGCGCCTGAAACACAATATCCCCTTCATCGAACTGCGGGGCTAATTTATGAAAAGTCACACCGGCATCTTCGCGGTACTGCAAAATCAACCAGCTCAATGGTGTCGCCCCACGCCCATTTGGCAGCATAGTTGGGTGCATATTTAGCGTCATGACTTTTTCTGAAGGGGAAGGAATAAGGTAGGGATACTCAACCGAGAACATGCATTCAACCCCAGATTTTTCCAAGGCTTCTATATGCTGTTTTGTGGGTTTTTCATGAATACAATTTATACTTTTCTGGTCTGCATATAGCCGTAGTTTTTCATTATTGCTCTGACAACCTGCTGTAAAAATAGTCACAACATCATGCTTATTCGCAGCAAATACCGCTAAGCATCCCATAAACAAATCACAGCCAAAATATGCTACTTTCATTGAACCAACTCAGTCCTTTCATTAAAACGTTCGCAAGACGACCCACCCAATAATATTCTTTATAATATGCAAGCCACCTAGTATTGCAAGTTTTACTGAGACTCAGCTTAAAAACCTGTATCCTTAGGACTCCACTGACGCCACAGAGATCACGATGCCCAACATTACCCTATATTATGTACACGACCCTATGTGCAGCTGGTGTTACGCCTTTAAGCCTGCTATGTCGGCACTCGAAAAACAACTTCCAGGAACCATTCAACTTAAAAAAATTGTTGGAGGGCTAGCACCAGACACCATGACCCCCATGCCTGAAGAGACCATTAAAATGGTTAAACTGTCTTGGCAGCGCATAGAACAGCGCGTACCCAACATCCATTTCAATCAAGATTTTTGGACGAAAACAACCCCTATTCGCTCCACCTACCCCTCCTGCCGTGCACTGATTGCCGCCCAACTACAAAGTGAGGTGTTAGGCCAAAAAATGCTTCATGAAATTCAACAAGCCTATTATCAACAAGCAGAGAACCCGGCCTTAAGTGAGACATTAGGCTTATGTGCTGAGCGTGCAGGGCTTGATACCAAGCAATACCAGCAAGATGTTACTAGTAAAGCGGTTGAATCCCTATTCCAACAAGAATTAAGCTTGAGTCAGAAACTGGGGGCACCTTCTTTTCCCAGCCTATTTTTAGATATTGAAGGCAGTATATGGCCTGTTTTAATTGATTATGAAGATGCCAGCATCATTACTGAGGAAATCAATGTATTAATTGAAATGGCACTAGATTAGCACACTCACCGCTATGGAGTGCATGCAATACTATCACCACCATCATCAATCGCAATCAAGGGTTGCTCTTTAACAGTAGGTTCTGGCTCTGACTCCTCTGCAACCGTTGGCTCTTCCTCACTTGCATTTGGGTCTTCCTCTGCTAGCGCTTCATCTGTCGCTGCAGGGTCTGATTCAGAATCTCGTTCTGGCGGAAGTGGCTCCCCGTTTTCATCTAACAGTGGCTCACCATTTTCATCAACCAAAGGTTCTCCCCCTTCTAAAGCAGGGTCTGTTGGTTCGCCACCTGAATCTAACGAAGGATCAGACTCTGCATCGGCAACAGGCTCACCGCCAGCAGGGTCATTTCCAGTTGCATCACCCGGGGCAGGATCTCCTGCGGCTGGGTCATTCAACGCGGGGTCATCTGCAAATACAGGATCATTCCCTCCACCATCAATGGCTGGGTCTGTTGCTCCACCGCCATCTGGTGGGGGCGGATCATTCAACTGCCCTGCATCAAACCCCGTTCCCGTGGTAGGATCAATATTAGGATCTATGTTTGGATCTGTGGTTGTATCTGTAAAAATTTCATCGTTTTGTGGTACGTCCTGAGCAGGGTCAATCGCAGGATCTGCAGCAGCAACACTGGTATCATTTATAATGACACCACCCGCACCAGGGCTTAATGTGCCCGGATTAACCACTGCGCCCGACAGCGTAATGGCGTCACCAGAGATCACACTACCAATCGCATTAATGGCACCAATGCCGTTTGCATCCAAATCTGCCAGTAAATCTACGTTACCTGTTGACGAGGTTATTGAAACAGCACTAGCTACCGTAATATCATCAGCTGATACAACGAAGATATTCCCCGTGGCATCGATATTATCGGTAATATCCACGGTGATAGGGTCAATATCAATGCCTAAACCAGCCACATTATTTGCGACCAAATTACCGACTTGAGCCAAATTACTCGCGGTAATTTTGATTGCCGTTGTATTCGCATTCAGCGTATTAGTCTTCGCAATGACACCGCCACCACTATCGATGATGACATCTGCCCCCGTCAGTGATACACCTCCATTGGCATCAATCGTTGCCCCCGTAATGGTTAATGTGCCACTACTCGTCAGTAGCGCATCACCGCCAATAGTTGAAGTCCCACCAGTGAAAGCAAGATCCCCCACCACATTAAAAACAGCATCACCACTCGTTGTCACAGTATTGGATACCAACAAACTACTACCTGAGCTAAAGTTAATGCTTCCTGAGGTTATAATACCGGGTGTTAATAGATCGGTTGCATTCACTGTGAATACATTTGCAACCACAATAATTTGAGTAATGTCAACTAGGCCGCCGGTGATGGTTAAATCATTAAAAAAGTTATTCGCACCAGCGTTATCATCAATCACACCAATGGAGATTGCACCATTCGTCCCGCCCCCTGAGGCATCCAGTACAAAATTTGCACCACTCACAGTAGAGAACAAAGTTGCATTGGAAAAATCAATCGCACCACCAGGATTGATACCACCAGATTCAGTGTCTATTGATAAACCATCCGCCGTGACAACCCCTTGTATCGCACCAACAACACTAAAATCACCAGCGTCAGCTGCATTTGCATCAAGCGCTATATTGCTACCAATGAAGACTTTTCCTCCCACAGTTGCAGTAACATTAATCGTGACATCATTGACAAACGCACCATTGGTATTATCAAAAGCCCCCAGAAATACATCACCTGCTTGAGCTGCACCGGCACTATTGGTTTGTATTGATAAATCCGTACCTGCACCAGCCGCTGAGATCGTCGCATTGATTAGGTTTATTGACCCTGTTGTTGAGAGAACAGCCAAAGAGTCAGTGTCTAAAATAATATTGCTCGCATTCAGCTTTACATCACCTTCTAGGGTAATCGCCCCTTCAACAAACACGTTACCATTAAGTATGGTAGTGCCTGATGCACTATTGGTCACTAACCCGCCTAAGAATGTCCTCGCATTTGCGTCATTAGACAACAATGGCAAAATGATATCACCCTCACTCCCGAAGACACCACTGCTTGTATCGAGCGTTAAAATAAGCCCAGAAGCATTTGCAAACACTTCAGCCACATTAAAAATAATATCTCCAGCTAACGCACTCACATTATCAGTATCAATCGTTACAGCTGCATTTAACTGCACCCTATCGCCATTCACTGTAAAAGTAGCATCATCTGCCCCTGAGCTATCAATATTAATACTGCCGTTAAGCTCAATTAACCCGGAGGATAGCCCCCCGAGTGAATTCAATGTTAAATCATTGATAAAAGAAGGTGAGTTAGTCACTAGTCCTAATTTTATGTCGCCAGAATTTTGGCTCGTTTCAGTACTTAAGGTTAAATCTTTACCGCCACCAATCGCAGTCAGGGTAATGCCAGAAAAATCAATGCTGCCCGAGTCTTCATCATTACCTTGCTCAACATCAATGGTTAAGCTGACGGTGGGTCTTGCCGTTGACACACCCGTTAGCGTTAAATCAGCGAGATCGGCCCCATTACTGTCGAGTAAAACATCATTGGCAAAAATAACATTACCATCGACAGCACCTGCCGTATTCACGGTGAGGTCATTCACAAAGTTACCAGCTGCACCGTCTAATTGTGGCAAGAATACATCTCCAGCACTTCCGGTGGTTGCCGTGGTAAAGGCTAGATCAACACCGGTATTAGAGGCTGAAAATAAGCCGAAAGACAAATCAATATCCCCGGAGGTCTCATCCCCTCCAGCTTCGTTATCAAATGAAATGGTGCTGGGTGTTTCAATTCGTCCTTTAAGCACGATATCGGATACATCGGCACCATTACTATCGGTATTAATGCCTGTAAACACGGTAATATTGCCTAAGGTACCACCCACTGAAAACACATCGATAGTAACATCGTTTAAAAAGGCTGCCCCGTTATCACTTATTAACCCAACAATAACGATACCGCCAGTATTTCCTGCGCTATCAGCTTGCAGAATAAGATCGTTACCAATGGCATTTGAAAACAAAGTGGAGCTTCCAAATAAGATATTTCCCGCATCTGCATCTGCACCTTGCTCGGTATCAATGGTTAAATTAGAGTCAATTCTAACCTCAGCGACTGTCGATACAGTAAAATCACCGGTGTCGGCGCCAACCGCATCGAGCAAGATTGAAGCTGTCCCACCTTCTGGTGCTAACACAATTAAGCCATTGGTTGCACCATTAGTATCAATCGTAATGTCGTTAACAAAGACCCCCGCATTGCCAAGTACTTCGCTCAGGCTCACACTACCCGCAGCAAAACCTGCAACACTTGTATCAAGGGTTAAATCGAATCCCGCAGCGCTAGCTGTAATGCTAGAGCCTATTGCCCCACCAACCACAACGCTACCTGCAACCGCATTATTCCCTTGCTCGCTGTCCAATACTGTTGTTGTGTTTAACTCAACATTACCTAAAAGGTTGATTGAGCCATCAACAGAAATGGCACTGCCTTGTAAAGAGATTGTACCTACCGTCGTTGTACCGTTAGCAAATACTGAAAAAGCATTTAGAAATGAATCTGTGCCTGAGTCATCATCTACAACACCAAAATTAATCGCACCAGAGGTCGCGCTTGCCCCCGTTGAATTTAGAGTAAGCTGCATATCTGTATCACCAGACTCTGCGAAGATATGCCCATTATTCAATAAAATATTACCACCTTGCGTGGTGATTGATTGAACATTTCCAGTATTACTGTCTCTTCGAGAGATAATGTTTGCACCACTCGCATTCGAGACAAATCCGTCTCCTGTCGTCTGGGATAAAGCAATATTTTCATTAATAATGATCTGGCCATTAGCCGTTCCATCTGTGTTTACATCCAGCTTATTAATGAAATTCCCGCCATCTGAATTAAAATTACCCAGCGCCACCTCGCCACCATTACCACCGGTTGTTGAAGCATCTAACGTTAACGTAAGACCAGCTGCGGCACTAGAAATGGTACTGTTCACATTACCAACGGTGATAAACCCTTCGGGAAGATCCGTTCTAGCAAAAATAATACTCCCAGCACTCCCATTATTGCCTTGCTCAGTATCAATGCTAATTGAGTTTAATAACACAACTTTGCCCTGCAAAGTGACATCACCACCATCCACAGAAATATTTTGGCTCAAACTAATCGTGCCATCCGTTGCCCCTTGGCTACGTAATTTTAACGCACCCAAAAACAGCCCTGCCGCGGCACCATCATCCACCAAAGCATTAATCGCAATAGTACCCCCCGTAGCATTGTTAACACGATTAGTGTCTATGCTCAGGGTCTTCCCGGCCACATCCGCAAAAATATTGCTCGCCGTCAAAAATGCACTACCTGCATTGCCGGTATTGTCTTTATCGGTATCTATTCTTACATTGCCCGATAGAATGATACCTGCAATAGGGTTCAAATTAATGCTAGTGTCATTGCTTTGCAGCTTTCCATTAGCAAATCCGGCAGACCCCGCCAATCGAATATTTTGCCCTGTGATGGTTATTCCGCTATCAGCCTGAATATTGATCTCTGCAGCTGTAGAAAAATCGCCAACCCCACTGGAATCATTATCGGCATTAATCGTCAGAGTAGAGCCTGCCCCTGTTAACGTAACGGCATTATTAATGGTGATATTGTTATCAGCTCGTAATGTTAATCCACCGCCATCAGCATTGCTGATGTCTTGGTTGACAATAATATCGTTCGTGGCTTCAAGCGTCACATCCGTGCCACTTGTCAGAATACTTTCGATCAATGCAGCATCAACCTGCGATGAAACGCCTGGATCCTCTGCAAAAGAAAAAACATTCGCTAGCCCATCATCAGCAACGCCACCGACTAAATCATCTACACCACCCGATTGAACCGTAATATTCAAAGGGTCTAATAACAGCGCTCCGGCTTGTCCATTGTCGGCACTGAGATCAACTTCCCCTTTAAAACTAAGACTCACTTTACCCGAGACTTCAGCTGAACCACCACTGCCCGCGAGCGCACCACCTTTTGCCGAAATTGACCCTAAAAATTCTGTTGACTGATCCGCCCAGACCACAACAGAGCCACCGCCACCAGCTCCTAGGGCATTAGCAAGCAACTGCACATCTGAACCAACATGCGTTATGTCTGCCGCTTGTAAAGACCCTGCCCCAAAGAAGTCACCACCCACTCGAATCTCACCGCCATTAAGACCTGATGCATTTAATTCAGCGGAGCCTGTTAGCGCGACCCTCTCACCCAAAACATGAATCACACCACCATTGGCAGTTTCATCCCCTGAAACATCCAACGACCCGCTGTTTTGCACATCGCCATCAGCAGATAAAAATATCTCACCATTTCGTTCCGTAATACTTTTAGCCGAAATAATACCGCTATTTTGTACAGCAGAAGCGCTCAAATCAGCAGCCACATCAGCCGTCATGATAACTCTGCCTGCTTGCGCCAATATCTGCCCTTGGTTACTGACACCCGCAAGTTCACCGAGCGCATCCCCATCAACCGCAAATTGGATGAGGCCATCACCCTGAAAATCCATCATGATTTTCTCTGCAGACGCAAGCCCAACAGTACCCAGCTTAGCGACCACAACCCCTTTGTTTTCAACAAAATCGCCGGCCAAAACCACATAACCATGCTCTTTAGCCTGAATGAGGCCTTCATTGGTCACTTTACCTGGCTCAAACCCTGCAACTCGTTGAAATTGCATATTGCCATTGAGAAAATCTTGATTGGTAATATCAAGCGTCGTCGCCACAATCCCTGCAACATCAATTTTGGCTGACGCGGCAATAAAAACACCACTGACATTGACTAAAAATACCTGACCATTGGCAAACAAATTACCAAAAATATTGGTCTGACTACCGCCTGTCACCCGGTTTAAAGCAATAGCAGATGAGCTTGGCTGAATAAACTGAACCGTTTCACTGCTGCCAATGTTAAATTGATCAAAGTTCAACACCAGCTTATCTGAGGTTTGAGTAATCGTTGTGATATTGCCCACTTGGTTGATAGTGGCATCACCGGAGATGATTTGTGCATTGGTTAAATCAGCACTGGCGATTTGTGGTAAAACACACATACCGATTGTCAACACTGGCCTAGAGCGGGCTTGTTGAACAAATCTTTTCAGTGCAAAAGCGGTGAGTGGCGTCGTCATAAGGAAACCTTAGTTTTTCTAACAGCAGGGTGTGCTGAGGAATTTTTAACCATATATCAGTATAGCGGCCAACTTTAAGATTCCTCTATTGGTAATTTCCTAGCCTCTGTAGCGTCACCACATTGACAAAATACATTAGAACAACATGCTAGAAAGTCAGTTTATGCCTACACATTTTTCCTCCTACGTCACACGTATTTAGGGCATTTCTAGCGGCTTATTCTGATACCATGACCACTCCTAAAGGCATCACTTCCTAGATGCCTTCAATTTGCTCAAGCAAGGGATTGAATCATGAGTAATATTTTCGAGAGTAATGCCCACACCGTTGGCAAAACACCACTTGTACGCTTAAAACATTTTGGCCAAGGCAACATTTTAGGCAAAATCGAAGGTCGTAACCCCGCCTACTCCGTCAAATGCCGTATTGGTGTGAATATGATCGAAGATGCTGAGGCACGTGGCGTTTTAACCTCAGGTAAAGAAATTATTGAAGCAACCAGTGGCAATACTGGCATTGCTCTGGCTTTTGTTGCCGCCTCAAAGGGCTACCCAATCACTTTAACCATGCCTTCAAGCATGAGCCTAGAACGCCGTAAAATTTTAAAATCTTTAGGCGCCAACTTGGTACTAACTGAACCGGCCAAAGGAATGAAAGGAGCGGTTGCTAAAGCAGAAGAGTTAATGCAAGAAAACCCTGAAAAATATGTTGTGATGCGCCAGTTTGACAACCCTGCAAACCCTGCAATTCATGAAAAAACCACGGGCCCTGAAATTTGGAATGACACAGATGGCGATATTGACATTTTAGTTGCAGGCGTGGGCACAGGAGGCACTATTTCAGGTGTTTCTCGCTACATTAAAAACACTCAAGGCAAAAAAATTATGAGTGTGGCGGTAGAGCCTACAGCGTCACCGATTATCACCCAAGCGATGAACAACGAAGCACTGGTACCTTCACCACACAAAATTCAAGGCATTGGTGCAGGCTTTATTCCGACCAATCTCGATATGAGCATCGTTGATGCGACTGAATGCGTTACCAATGAGGAAGCCATGGAGTTCGCACACCAATTAGCACAAAAAGAAGGGATTCTTGGTGGCATTTCTTGTGGTGCCGCATTAGCAGCTGCAACCCGTCTTTCCAACAAACCTGAAAATAAAGACAAGACAATCGTCGTCATACTACCCGATTCATCTGAACGCTATTTATCTAGCCCGCTATTTGAAGGCATGTTTTCTGACTTAGAAACGGTACAGTAATCATCATTACTGCTTGATGGCAGAAAGTAACAATCAGCAACCTAGTGTTGCTCACAATACCTTCTGTCATCATACCTTTTTAGATAGCAATTAAGTCTTATTCACCTTTTACCAGAGTTATAGATCCTGAATTCGTATGATAAGTGCATGACCTCTGGTCGTAGCTAAATAAAAACACCTATAGAGTAAAGTAAGACTCAGGTGTAAAGTAATAAGCTACC
>JABHGC010000131.1 GCA_018672285.1 Methylococcales bacterium | reverse complement strand
AGAAATTTACCCCTCTAAAAATATTTAAACTGCTGTGAGAAATTTAGGTTCTCGAATTAACGTTAGAAGAAAACGAAAACATTACGACGGTAATTATGGAAAAAAGGGCTGGTTTATACGACTGGAGTTTGGGAAATAACAATTGACATGCAAGGCTATTTTGGTAAAGGATATATTGATGTGTTTAGCTCGCGATGTTACAGGTACAATGGGTTAGTCGTGTTATATTGGAGAAGCAGTTGAAATATACATTTGAGATTGACCACCAGAAAGTGAAAACAAAATGCGTCAAACAATTGTATTCTGAAGCTATTATTTGTTTTGCTATTATATGCATAATGTTTGCATACTATGAGCTCATGTCAACATGGGTAACAGCTATATTAGGCTGCATTGCAGCTATAATTTTTGCTGATATTGTTAGCTCACTTCTATATTTAGCAAAACAAATACAAAGCAGTTTAGTTGTCGAAGAAAATAAAATTCTTCTAATTTCTGGCAACCGAACCAATGAACTTTTTTTCAGTGATATTATAAATTACAGGGCTGTTTTCAAACGTGGAGAGGTGAATGAAATTGTCCTCAATACTCGATATGGCTTTTCGCCAAAATTAAAGGAATTTAAAAAAATGAGTGAAATTGACGATTGTCTTTCTAATTTTTTAAAAAGGATTATATAACCAATAAATAATCACTGTCGCGAAAGATGCCTATTTTAACTGTCATAAAACCTACCTGCCAATACTATCGTCGTAACTACTGATATTTCAAAATCAAAGCATCAATTACTTCCGAGGCAACATTCTGTTGTTCCTCGTTAAAACCTTTAATAGCTTCAAATTGTACTTTCAGCTTTAGGTTCGTATCAGCCTCTTCATTAAACAATAATTGATCCGCACTAACTGTCATTGCAACAGCCATTTTTTTAATGATTTCAAGCGTTGGCTGAGATTTGCCATTTTCATAACGCTGTATCTGTGTGATATGCACGGAAACCTGGACGCCTGAACAAGCGTTAGAGATTGAGTTGGCTGATCCTGAAAAGTTGAAAGAACCAAGTTACTTGGCTGAACCAACTCAATTGGCTGAGCCTAATCAACCAAAACCTAAAAAAACAGCAATAGCAGGCACTGCGTGACCAACTCCGAGACTCCGTGAGTACTTCGCGGGTACTCCGTGACTTCTAATATAGAAAACCTTTTTCTTTTAACTGCAGTCACTTAACACTCAAATTGACCAATAAAAACACAACTCCGTGGCTTTGAGGGGGAAAAGCTATATACCCCCTCATCGACGTACTGTCTTTTTAATAAAACAGAAAATACTTATGAAAAAACCAGCCAATAAATCAGTAAAACCAACAGATTTTTCACCACACATCCCCAAACTCGAAGAGTGGCAGGGAGTATCCTTTTTTTCTCAGTCGTTGATGTTCGTTAAAGCAGAACCAAGCACAAACCAACCACGACAGCTCACCCAAGCAACGTCTGAGAAAACAAAGGCATACTGCCTGCCGCGCCAGCACCTGTATTTACATCCACTGCGTGACTCCGTGACCACTACGAGGCAACACCGTGAGTGCTTATATACCAAACCAAAAACCAGCATTACCAAAGGATACCGCCCGTCAGTGAGAAAAATAAACCCAGCTCCGAGGCTTCGTGGTGAAAAAGAACATGACACCCCCATCATGTTGGACAAACCCATCAAGCCAATCACCTTAGAGCAAGGCCTTGAGGCTCTAATCCAAGACTTAATCCGTCTGAAATACACCGCGATCAGCCTTAAAAGCTACAGAGTGCATCTAAACGTATTTTGTCGCTGGTTAAACACACAAAACCCCAAATCCTTACTCACCGACTTAAACCAACTACAAGAACACCATATTAAAGCCTATCAGCAGCACATAAAAAGCTCAGGCAGAACCAGGGCAGGAAAGTACAAATGCTTAATGACGCTCAGGAGAATGCTGCAACTGCTGGCCAAACAAAACAAGCTCAACCATGACCCTGCTGCCAACGTATTAAACCGAGCCACACAACCGTTACCCAGTAATAGCCCTGTTCAACAAGCCATAGATGGCGTATTGCTGGAAATGACACTGCAACAGCTCAGACCACACACCGTAAACAACGCCCGCAAACAGCTGAAATACTTCAAGCACTGGCTACAGCAGCGAGCCATTACCAATCTGCGTGACATCCAACAACAAGACATGAACGACTACTGGCACTACCTGATGCAAAGCAGCACTGTCCATGACTACAAGCAGGCACAAATAGGCATGGTAAAGCGTTTATTACAAACACAGAAAGCACATGGCCAGCTCTTGATAGACCCCAGCGAGCATATTCAGATACAAAGCCGAGTCAAAGGGTTGCCGAGAATGCCGTTGACACAAACTCAGATACAACACTTGCTAAGCATGCCCAACCTTAAAACGGTGGATGGCCTAAGAGATAAAGCCGCGATGGAGCTGCTATACAGCACAGCCATGCGAGTTGGGGAGATTGCCAAAATACAGCTACAACACATCGACTTTGAGCTAGGCACAGTGTTAATCCCGGAAGGCAAAGGCGGTACCACACGGGTCGTGCCACTGGGGTCACGCGCCAAATATTGGATACAGCGCTACCTTACCGAGGCAAGGCCAGCTTGGTTAAGCACAGATACACAGAGTGCTGTGTTTATCAGCCAGCATAGAACACCAATGCAAACACATACCTGCCAAAGATTCGTGGCCAAATACGGCAAACAAGCAGGCATAAAGCAGCACGTCAGGCCACACCTTATACGACATAGCTGTGCCACCCACCTACTACAACAAGGTGCCAACCTTCGCATTATTCAAGTGTTGTTAGGGCATGTGCAAATAGACACCACCCATACCTACACTCGCCTAGTGCCTGTCGAAGTAAAGGCAATGCACGATGAGTTTCATCCGATACACAAGATAATGAAGCCGCTTAAAGATACCAAGATAACCAAATTATCGAATCCATAAACCCAAACAACCAAAACAATGGCATCCATCTAATCTATTAAAACTGAGGTACTACAATGAACACCACCGATGCAATCAGGCTGTATTTAAATCATCAACACATGGCAGGGCTAAGCCCGTACACCAGCCGAGGTGCAAAAAGCGCGCTGAAAGAACTGAATGACATATTAATCAGCCAAGACATACAAGAAGTGGACTTGATCACTCATGATGCACTCATGCCCTATCGAGAAACCATCGCTTTTAGGTTAACCCGAAAAGGCCAACCATTGGGTATAAGAAGCCAAGGCACATTGATTGGCCATGTCAGGGCATTCTTTCGCTGGCTACACGAACAAGGGCATCTTTTATATGACCCTTCCGAACGGCTCATTGCCCCGAAAAAACCACGGCCATTACCCAAAAGTATTTTAGAGATAAAAGAGGTGGAGCATCTATTTAGCTTGCCTGATACCAGTACGCCACGAGGCTTTCGTAACCGCTTAGTCATGGAGGTGCTTTATTCCACAGGCATTCGATGTGCTGAGGTTGCGGGTGTGCAACTGGTCGATGTTAATTTGGAGGATGGATATTTAATGATACGTCGAGGCAAAGGGCAAAAAGACCGAGTGGTGCCATTGGCCAGAGTGGTGTGTGATCGGATGCAAAGTTATTTAATTGATATAAGGCCAAGCTGGGTTAAGTCAGAACAAGAGCAACATGTATTCTTAAATCGCTGGGGTGAAGGTATGAGCATAGAAAGCATGAGTGCCATTGTGAGAAAATATGGCAGGCTGTCGGGTATTAACAAAGTGATTACCACGCACACGTTCCGTCATACCTGTGCCACCCACATGATCCGCAATGGCGCACCGATTAGGCATGTACAAGAGATGTTGGGGCATGAGTCACTAGAAACCACGCAAATTTATACCCGTGTGACCATTAATGACCTGATGGCAGCGCATAAAAAGTACCACCCTAGTGAGCAGGAGGTTTAGTGAAGTTAAGCCAACTCCGTGACTGCGTGGGTGCTTTGTGGTGACTCCTCGGGGTGAGCTTAGTGATCTAAAAGTATTGATGCTGCTTGTTTATAGCCTAAAAAATGGTTCGCTTCGAGGCTTTGTAGTGGGAGAAGAAGCGTGGCTTAATTAGCCATTGAGTTGTTGCAATGATTATTCAGAGGGTTATAATCAATAAGATATATTCTTACTGGAGGTTGTCATGGCGCAAGCACCCACAAAAACAGTCAGCTTAGGCGAGTACTGGAATGGATTTATTGATCAGCATGTTGCAAGTAAGCGCTTTGGCTCAGCAACTGATGTTATTAGGGAATCACTTCGTTTGCTGGAGGAAAAAGAAGCGGATTCACAACTCGCAAAACTTCGAGCGGCGCTCATTGAGGGTGAGGAAAGTGGTGATGATGGCGAACTTGATATGGAAGCCATTAAACAGGAAGCTTTACAAGAGTTAGCTGATGAAAAAAATACATAAAAATGTTGCTGCAAAAAAAGATTTAAAAGCGATGTTCAAATTTGGATTTAGAGAATGGGGCGAGAGCCAAGCTCATAAATATTATGATGAATTAACAGCAGCAATGACTCACATTCAAAACAACCCTAGTATCGGTATTGCTTGTGATTACATTAAAATTGGCTATAGACAGCACCATGTTAACCACCATGTGATTTTTTATCGTGTTTCAGCAACAAGCATCCGAATTCTCCGTGTTTTACGTGAAGAAATGAATTTCAAGCTGCACCTGCAATAATTTTTTTCTTTTAACTGCCGGTTTTAAAAAGCTCAGTTAAAAGAAAAAACGTGTGTTAGTGTGAGCTTGCGCCAATAAACCAATTTGAAAAGGAGCCTATAAAGAGACCCTCATCTGCGTACTGGCTGGTCAGTATCAAGACCAAGAGTCTGGGTTGTTTTACAACTGGCACCGAAGCTACAACCCGAAAACGGGTAGGTACCTTGAAAGTGATCCGATAGGGTTGCAAGGTGGGTTGAATACTTACGGCTATGTGGGTGGCAACCCTAACACTTTTACTGACCCAACGGGTTTATGGTTTGGCCCTGATGATGTGGTTACTGGACCAGTCGACGAAATAATAGTTATAACGGGACTATGGATTGCAGCTTCATTAGGAAGTGATAACGCTGAAGAAATACTAAACTCTTTATCAGATGCTGTATCAGATGCAATGAAGGATGACACTCAATGTTTAGATGCAACAGCTGCAAATATTAGGCAAGTTTTATCAGTAACAACGTCATTAACATTGCAAAAAAGTGTTTCTAGCCCTGTAATTCAGAGGTATGTTGAAAAAATCAAACAAGGCAGTTTACCGCCTGCCATTAAAGTTTTTGGAGATATAATTGTTGATGGGAACCATCGGTTTATATCCTGTAAGCTATGCGGTATTCCAGTACCAACAACACCCTATACCGCTCCTCCATCAAAAGTGCCTTATGCTTATCCTATTCGTTTGATTAATATTGATGGTTTTGACTGGGGTAATAAATGATAATTATTGAGTGTGGTGATGATTTGGATCGATCTTTAGAAATTGAGGGTCAATCATTGCAAAAATCGAATTTGAGTAAACTAAATTTACATAGGGCTATGCTAGAAAAGCAAAATTTATCTTATTCAAATATGGTTGAGTCAGATTTTAGAGGTGCATTTTTGTCTGAGGCAGATTTATCTTACTCTAACTGTAGGGGCGCATCATTTATAACCGCTTTCTTAGATGGAGCAAATTTAGAAGGTGTATCACTTATAGATGGAAAATTATCTAGTGCCATTTTAAAAAATGCACAACTACTGAATGCTGATTTGAGCGGAGTAGATGTAGGTTATGCCGACTTTGATGGCGCAAACTTATCTGGAGCAATTATAAAATGCTTAAGGATTGAGTTAGCCTCGTTCAATTCTGCTATTTATAGTGATTTAACTGTTTGGCCAAATAATTTCAACCCTGTAGAAGCTGGTGCAGTATTAATGTAGGTCATTTAAGGAGTGCCCCACTCTCAAAATTAATTCCTGAACATTCTTCAGGTACAAACGGTTTAAAAGGTTGCGATAATGCCTTCATTATCGCAATCTTTTAACGCTAAATTAACTTTTACACTTGCGAAAATACTATTTACCCTTTAAAGTCTTCGCGTCCTAATTTCATGCTAATTCACCCACTACTAAATTGAATTCAAAAGTAGAGATATTTCCGGTCCGAGGACACTCGCCTCCGCCATTTTTCTTTTGTCAGAAAATCTCTGGCAATTCCAGCAAGCCCCTACAGCCCAGCACTACACACTCTCGACGGTTTTTACCGTCCACCGCCAAAAAATTAAAACCTCTATTTTTGCCCAATTTCGCCCTATTTTTAGTCTCTCTCTCCGTTTACCGTCCACTAATGCACAGAAGGTGGACGCTAGCTTTCACTATATATTTCAAAGACTTACCGATT